>JBGOXZ010000395.1:0-2909 GCA_041479395.1 Opitutaceae bacterium | reverse complement strand
GAATCTGATTGCCCTTGCACTCGACCGTCAACTCGTGCCAGACGCCGCGCGGGACCTCCACCTCCACACCGATGGGCGGCAGCCGCACGCCGTCCACAATCTTGTAGAACCGGAACGTATTCCCCAGCGAGCTGGCGCGAACCACGTAGTAGTTCGTCTCGTTCTGAATGCGGAAGGCGACCCCCGCCATTTGCTCGGCCTCTCCGGCGACCGTTTTGAAGCGGGTTGTGAAGCTGAAATCGCCGAACGTCTCGCCGTCGTACACCAGCAGCGGGAAGTGATCGTCCGTCTGGTCCTGTGACAGTTGGGCCAGCACAGCGCGTTGGGTGGTCACGGTGGACCGGTTTTCTTTCGGCGCCAGTTCGGACTTCACATCCTCGCGGATCACCTGCCAGTCACCGGGCCGGCCTTCGCCGGTCACGGTGCTGCGAAAGCCCGCCGGCGTTTCGCCAGGCTTTGTCTGCGCGAAGTCGAAGACGCGCTCGGCTGCCGGGAGCGGCAGGCTGAGCCCCACGAACAGAGCGAGGAGGCGCCGGCGCAACATCGGGGCGGACCCTAGCACAGCAAAGGCGGCGGACAAGTGTTTGTCTCACTGGCTCGCAAGGGAGGCGGACTGCGCTACTCGTCGTAGATCATCTCGGCCACCGTGCGGTTGGCCGGGATGAACGGGAGCACATGCTCGGTGTAGGGCGTGATGACATCCAGCACGTAAGGCTCGTCCGAGTCCAACATGCGTTGGATCGCGGGGCGGAGATCACGTTTGAACATGACGCGTTCCGCCGGAACGTTGAAGCTCCGGGCCACCGCGACGAAGTCCGGGTAAATCTGTTTCTTGTTGTCGGGATCGCCGAGGTAGGTGTGGCCGCGCCGGCCGGCGTAAAAGCGGTCCTCCCACTGCATCACCATGCCTAGGTGCTGGTTGTTCAGGATCACCGCCTTGGCGGGAATATTCTCGATGTGCGCCGTGGCTAATTCCTGGACGTTCATCAGAAACGACCCGTCGCCGTCGATGTCAATCACGTGGCGATTCGGGCGAGCGACCTTGGCGCCGAGCGCGGCCGGGAAGCCGAAACCCATCGAGCCCAGGCCCGCGCTGGTCAGCAACTGGCGCGGGTGTTTGCAGGGATAGTACTGTGCCGCCCACATCTGGTGCTGGCCCACGCCGGTGGTGATGATGGCGTCCCCGTTCGTAAGCTCGTAGAGCATCTGGATCGCCATCTGCGGCAGGATCACTTCGTCGGCCCGGCCGTTCATGTGATCGCGCACGTGCCGCGACTTGAGCACTTCCTCCGTGAGCCGGTAGTGGAACGGGGCTTGTTCCTTCCACCGGGCGGTCTGCTGGTGCCAGGCGGCGAAGCGCTTGCGGAGTGGCCGCTGCTTGAGCAATTCGTTCATCCGACGCAACGCGTGACGGATGTCGCTCACGATCGGGTATTGGACCGGCTTGTTCTTGTTGAGCTCCGAGGCATCGATGTCGATGTGCACGATGGTGCCGCCTTCGCAGAACTTGGCCACGTTGCCGGTGACGCGGTCGTCAAACCGGACGCCGAAGGCGAGCAGGAGGTCGGCGCCAGGCGCCACTTTCACCACTTGTTCGGAGCCGTCCGAGAGCTTCTCCTTCCGGAGTTCGCCGTTCACCGCCCAGTTGGCAAAGGCGGCGCCGTGCATGCCCAGCCAGCGCAAGGAAAGCCGATGCTGTTCCGGGAAGGCGCCGCATCCCATGAGCGTGGTCGTCACCGGAATCTGTGTCGCCTCCACAAAGGCGAACAGCTCCGGGCTGGCGTTGCCGGTGATGATGCCGCCGCCGACGTAGAGCACCGGGCGCTCCGCCTTCGCGATCAGGGCGAGCACCTGCTCCAATGCGGCGTCGTCCGCCCGCTGGTCCGGGTGGTAGCCGCGCATGGACGGCTGTTGGGGGAACACCGGCACGGTCTTCTGCTGCTGGACGTTCTTGGGGATGTCGATCACGACCGGCCCCGGCCGGCCGGTCTGGGCGATGTAAAAAGCCTCGGCGATGATCCGGGCGATGTCGTTTACGTCCGTGATGAGGTAGCTGTGCTTCACGATCGGCAGGGTGATGCCGAACATGTCGGTTTCCTGGAAGGCGTTCCGGCCGATCATCGAATGGGGCACCTGCCCGGAGATGGCGACGAGAGGGACGGAATCCAGACTGGCGTCGGCGATGCCGGTGATCAGGTTGGTGGCGCCGGGACCGCTGGTGGCCATGCAGACGCCGGCCCTGCCGGTCGCGCGCGCGTAGCCTTCCGCGGCGAACACGCCACCCTGTTCATGGCGGGGAAGGATGGTGCGGATGCGCTTCGAGTGCGTGAGCGCCTGGTGGATTTCCATGCTGGCGCCGCCGGGATAGGCGAAAATGGTGTCCACCCCGGCGCGCTCGAGGGCGGCCACGATGATTTCATTGCCCTGCATCAAGGGTCCGGTTTTGCCGCGCGGCGCGGCCAGCGTCTTCGACTTTGTGCTCTTACTCATGCTTGCGTTGCGTTCAGGCTGCCGGTCCGGGGCACAAAAAAGCCCACGACCGTCGCCAGCCGTGGGTTCTTGTGCGAGTTCGTCTAGGCGCGACAAGTCCCCCCGGCGGCGGCGCTAACGACGACCGCCAGTAGAATGACTCGCCGCAGTCTGTCCATCATTGGGGCGTGAAGCTAGCGAGCGGCCGACGCCGGGTCAAGCCTGGAATCTGAAGCGTGGAATCTGAAGCGCTCAAACCCGGAACAGGCGTGCGGCGGCCAGGTTGAGGCCGAGGCCAAACAGCGCGAGCACGCCGATCTCCTCCTTGGCTTCCGCAAAACCGCCGCCGAAGCTGATCAGTTGATGGAGGGCGTCCATGGCCCAGCCACTCGGCAGGCAATGGGCAATGACCTTCATCGTCGGCGGCACCACCTCCAGCG
>JBGOXZ010000394.1:0-2930 GCA_041479395.1 Opitutaceae bacterium | reverse complement strand
CTCGCCCAACGTCGGCCACTCCGGCCCGGGCCCCGCGCACTCCACGATCAGCGTCGCGGCTGCAAGGTTGGAGCTGGGAGTGGACCCAAAGGTGAAGCCTGAGCGCTCCGCCCAGCAGCGCAACAGGCGGTCGATCGCCATCCGCAGCCGCGCATCATCGTGCTTTGTCACGGCATAGGCAAAGGCCGGGGTCACCGCCAGCCGGCCGGAGGTGAAAGTCCATTCGGCGGGCAGCGGCATCATGGGCGGAGGCGACCCGGCATCCGCGCGCCCGGCAGAGGACAGGGCGAACATCACCACGCCGAGCACCGCCCGGCGAACGGAATTTGTCCACGCGAAAGCGCGGCGGCCCAAATAGGTGGGGTGGAGCCCGTGCAACGAAAAGGACATGGTGGGGATACGAAAGAGGCGGCCCCCGGCGCGCAGAAGCTCGGCGGGTGCGCCGCTCTTGAACGCATCGATCGCCCCGTCCTCGGCAAGCTCGAAAGTATGGGCGGTTGGGTGGCGCGGGCGATCCACCCGCCGGAGGGCATCAGCCCGGAATTGACCGGGGGCGGCCCGCCCGGCTATCTCTCGTCCCCTATGTCCACGCCGCCTGCTCCTGCCAACCTCATGGATGCCCTCGTGTCGCTGTGCAAGCGCCGCGGTTTCATCTTCCCCTCCTCCGAAATTTACGGCGGACTCAACGGCTTCTTCGATTACGGCCCGCTCGGCGTGGAGATGAAGAACAACATCAAGGCCGCCTGGTGGCGCGACTTCGTCCAGCGCCGCGATGACATGGTGGGCCTCGACTCCTCCATCATCCACCACCCCACCACGTGGAAAGCCTCCGGCCACGTCGACAACTTCACCGATCCCCTCGTCGACTGCAAGGTCTCCAAGCAGCGTTATCGCGCCGACCAGCTCTTCTGGGCCGCGGTCGTGGTTGACAGCAAAACCATTGGCTATGTCTCCGCCATTGAGGGAGACGCGACGGAGGCGGAACTGCAGGAGAAGGCCGAGACGCTCAAGCGCAAGAAGGCCATCCAAGGCAAGCTCGAGCCCGCGGTGGCAAAGGATTTCACGCAGGCAAAATCCGAGGAGATTCCGCTCATCCCCTCGCCCGCGACCGGCGAACCTGGCAGCCTTACGCCGCCGCGTTCGTTCAACATGATGTTCCAGACCTACGTGGGCGCGCTGCGCGAGGACTCCGCCATCGCCTACCTGCGTCCCGAGACGGCTCAAGGCATCTTCATCAACTTCAAGAACGTCCTCGACACCGGCCGCGTGAAGGTGCCCTTCGGCATCGCGCAAATCGGCAAGGCGTTCCGCAACGAGATCAACCCGCGCAACTTCACCTTCCGCTCGCGCGAGTTCGAGCAGATGGAAATCGAGTATTTTATCGCGCCCGACGCCGACTGGCAGAAGTGCCACCGCGACTGGATCGACGCCGGCCTCGCCTGGCTTGAGAGCATCGGCCTCGCGCGCGCCGACCTCAGCGAGTACGCGCATCCCAAGGAAAAGCTCTCGCACTACTCGAAGGGGACGGTGGACATCATGTTCAAGTTTCCCTTCGGCGTGCAGGAGTTGTGGGGTTTCGCCGCCCGCGGCGACTTCGACCTCACGCAGCACCAGCAGTTCAGCGGCAAATCGATGGAGTATTTCGACGAGGCCGCGAAAAAGAAGTACGTGCCGCACGTCGTCGAGCCCTCGGTGGGGGTCGACCGCATTTTCCTCGCCGCGCTCTGCTCCGCCTATGCCGAGGACCAGGCGCCCGACGAAAAGGGCAAACTCGAGAAACGCACAGTACTGCGCCTCAGCCCGCGGCTGGCGCCGGTCAAGGTCGCCGTGCTCCCGCTCGTGAAGAACAAGCTTGAACTCGTCACGATCGCCGAGCAACTCCACGCCAAGCTGCAGCGCAAATACGTCGTGTTCTACGACCAATCCGGCGCCATCGGCCGCCGCTACCGCCGCCAGGACGAGATCGGCACGCCGTGGTGCGTGACGATCGACTTCGACACGCTGGCCAACGGCACCTTCACCCTCCGCGACCGCGATTCGATGCAGCAGACGCGGCTCAACGAGCAGGAACTGCTGGCCCTGCTCGACGAAAAGCTGTTTTAGCTGGCGGTCGCCGTCGCTTGTCCGACGAAAGACCGCGCCTACCTTGACCGATGAAGAAACGCCTGCGTCTGGTGGCACTGGCCTTCGTTTTCGTCCTGGTGGTAATCCAATTCTTCCACTCGGAACAAAACCTCGGCTCCACGGGCGGTCCGAACGACATCACCGCGCGTTTCGCGGTGCCCGCGGACGTGCGCACGCTCCTCGTCAATGCCTGCTACGACTGTCATTCGAACCACACCCGCTATCCGTGGTACGCCCGCGTGCAGCCGGTGGGCTGGTGGCTCAACCACCACGTGCGCGAAGCCAAGGGCAGACTCAACTTCTCCGAATTTGGCGCTTACACCGCCAAGCGGCGCGCCCGCAAACTGGACGCGATCGTTGACCAGGTGGAGCGAAGCAACATGCCGTTGCGCAGCTACGCCTGGATGCATCCCGAGGCCCGGCTGACCGCGGCCCAGCGAAAATTGATCACCGCCTGGGCGGAAACGTCGCACGACAAAATCGTTCCTGAATAGAAACTGGGTCCGTGCGGCCGGCCACCGGCCGCACGACCCGTTGCCCCGACATGCTGCGTCCGCCCGAGATTTTCACCACCGAACGCCTTGTGGCGCGACCGCCGCGCGCGGAAGACACCGAGGCGGTTTTTGCCGCGTACGCCAGCGACCCCGAGGTCACGCGCTATCTCGCCTGGCGCTGCTACACGGAAATCGAGCCGCTGCGGGATTTCCTTCGCGGCCTCACGCACACCTGGGAAACCGGCGAAGGCAACCGCTATGGATGGCTGCTCTGCCTCCGCGGCACCGATGCGCCCATCGGCTCGATTGGCG
>JBGOXZ010000393.1:0-2931 GCA_041479395.1 Opitutaceae bacterium | reverse complement strand
GAGCTGCGCGAGGAGACGGGTTACACGGGCCGGCAGCCCCGGATTCTCGGCGGCGTGCATCCCAACCCGGCCATCATGAACAATGTCTGCCACCTTGTGCTCGTCGAGCAGGCGGAGCTCACGAGCGGCCTCGCCTGGGACCACGACGAAGAGATCGAGGTGCTCACGGCGCCGGTCGACGAGGTGTTCGGCTGGGCGCGGACGGGCCGCATCAAGCATGCGCTCGCCCTCGATGCGCTGCTCCTGTTCGCGCCGGAATGGGAGCGCCTGCGCGGGGAAGGCTCCGTTTGAGGCGCGCCTTCAAACCCCAAAATTCCGGAGATTGTCATGCTGAGCGCAGCGAAGCATCCAGCAAGATGCCGCAGCGGGCTCTGGCTGGGTCCAGTTGGATTCTTCACTTCGTTCAGAATGACAATCCAAGATTGAAGACCCTCCCTCGCGGCGGACGCGTTGGCTCCTTGATAGTTACGGCACGACGCCACCGGCATCATGCGAGCGAAACGGAGGGCGTGCCACGGTGCGACCGGGTTTCATTCTTGGCCCCGGCCGGAACTTCGCGCGCCAGGAGGTCAGCACGATTGATTGTGATGATGCAGACCGTGCCAGGAACCCCGGTTTGACTAAAGTCCGCCGGGCGCTTTTGTGCGATGGAGGGAACCATGCTGCCCGCCGCCGATCCGGGTCGGCGGGAGGGCCGCATTCCATCTAACCACATGTCAGCTCCCGTCTTCGCCAACGCTTCGGAAGCACTCGGCTCCGCGCACGACTCCTGCCTGCCGTCGTCGCTGGAGTCGGAGATCCGCGCGATCTATCAGCGCAGCCCGCTGTACGCGCAGCGCTTCCCCCTGCACCCGGAGCCGTTGCGGTGGGCGTGCTACCGGGGAATCCCGGTGCTGAACAAACAGGAGATCCTGCAGCGCGGACACGCAGCGTTTTTCGCGGACTACCGGGCCATCGAACGCGGCCTGCAGAACCGGGAGTACGAATACGAGCACACCTCGGGGTCCACCGCACAGCCGATGACCGTGATCATGGAGGACGGCTGGTGGGCCGAGCAGACGCGCCGCGCCTACCTCGCGCACCCGCGGCTGGCGCCGTTCGCCGGCCAACCGGTGCGCAAGGCCGTGCTCGCGCCCGTCGCGTGCTCGAGCAACCTCTGTCCCTACGAGGACGAGCCGTTCCCGCACCGGTATTTCGAAGGCACGGTCTACCTCAACCTGACGAGCGACCCGTTCGTGTTTCCCGAGAGCGAGTGGGACCGCATCGTGCTCGAACTGCAGGCGGTGAAGCCCGAGATCCTGGAAGGCGAGCCGGTTTATCTCTCCCTGCTCGCGCGCGCCGTGGCCAAACGCCGGGCGCAGGTGCCCAGCCTCAAGGTCGTCATCCTCACCTACGGCAAGGCGAGCGTGCAGCACAGCCGCCGCGTCGCCGAGGTGCTGCCGGCCGCGCAGGTCGACCTCTACGGTTCGACCGAGGCGGGCTACATTTTTGTCGGGGATGCGTTCCAGGACAACTCGCGCGTGATCGACGCGAATGCGTTCGTCGAACTCGTGCCCTGGCACGGGCTGCCCGAGGTGTTTCAGACCCATGTGACCACGCGCAACCGCCGCGCCATGCCGCTGCTGCGCTACAACACGGGCGACATCGTCCGGCGTTTCCCGGCCGGTTTCCGCATCCTCGGCCGCGACCGCGATCTCTACTACCGGCCGGCCGGCGGCCTCGTGTCGGCCAGCGACATCGACGCCGCGCTGCCCGCCGGTTTCGCGTGCTGGCACTATTGTCTCGTGCAAACGGGAGAGACACGCTGGGACTTTCAGTACGTCGCCGATCACAATGCACCGCCGGAGACCGGCGATGCCATCGCGCAGACGCTGGGCGCCGGCGTGCGCGTGAATACCTTCCGCCGCCGGTTCCTCCAGCCCGGATCGAGCGGGAAGTTTTCGCTGCTCAAACCGCTGGCGAAGTAGCCCGCTCCGCGCATGCCGCCGCAGATTGGGGAATCCGCGAGTGATGACCACCGCCTCGCGCGGGCCGGGCCACCAACGGGAGGAGTGGATGGTGGCGCAAGAATCTTATGCTATGTTGCAGGCCTCCTAATAAGGGGCCCCGCGGTTTGGCGGCTGAACTCCCTGCCTTTACTTTCCCCTCACGCTTTGGTCTACCCTCCGGTCGCTCGCGCCACCGTCCGGTGGCGGTGAGGCAACGGCTCCTATTGATGTTTTCACTGCGATGACTCTCGTCGGAAGCCTCCTCCGCGTCTCGATCGGCAAGAAATTCCTGATGGCCATCACGGGGGTGTTGCAGATCGCCTTCGTCACGGGCCACCTCATCGGCAACCTGCAGATCTTCGGCCCGCCCGAAAAGATCAACGGCTATTCCCACTTTCTGCAGAGCCTGGGGCCCGCGCTGTGGGCCGTGCGCCTCGGGCTGCTGGCCTGCGTGATCATCCACATTGGCATCGCCGTCCAGCTCACGCTCGAGAACCACCGCGCCCGGCCGGAAAAATACGACTTCAACCACACCATCCAGGCCACGCTCTCCTCACGCACCATGCGCTGGACCGGCGTTGTGGTCCTGGCTTTCGTCCTCTACCACCTCGCCCAGTTCACGGTCGGCTGGGCGCAGGCCGACAGCTTCAAGGGCCGGTTGCCGGAATACACGATGGCGGCGGATTTCCACCTCCTCGGTTTTCCGGTGGTCGCCAGGAACCAGGCGGTATCCGACGTCTACAGCATGATTTTCCTCGGCTTCGCGAATCCCGTCGTCTCGCTGTTTTACATCGTGGCGATCGGCCTGCTGAGTTTCCACCTCGCCCACGGCGCCGACAGCATGTTCCAGTCCCTCGGCTGGCGGAGCGAGAAATGGGCCGGCCTGCTCAAGAAGGTCGTCGTCCTGTATTGTGTGCTCTACTTCCTCGGCAACCTCGCGATT
>JBGOXZ010000392.1:0-2942 GCA_041479395.1 Opitutaceae bacterium | reverse complement strand
CTGTTCGGCTGGCCGTTCGCCATTACCTTCTTCCTCGCCTCCATCGCGCTCGGCCTGCTGGGCGGGCTGGCGGCCGGAATCCTGGAATCGCGCGGCTGGCTCAAAAACCAGACGCGGTTTGCGGCCATCGATGCTTCCGACGGCGAGCCCGCGCCGGCCGTCGCATCCTGCGCCTGCGAAGATCAGCCGGCCCCTGTCGCCCTCGGCGCGAGTCCGCTCGCGCTCAGCGTGACGCAACCGGCACTCGCGACGTGCGGCTGCGGCGGTGCGTCCGCGATGACGCTGGCCGCCGCCTGCTGCGCACCGGCCGCAACGCCCGCCGCCGGGTCATGCGCCTGCGCACGCATTTCCCCGTCTCCCGAGGCCGACCGTCGGTTTGCGCTGCGCAAGCTCCTGGAGGGAACGGCCTCCACCGGCTGGCGCCTGCTGCTGATGTTCATCGCCTTCGCGTTTATCGGCTATTTCCTGAACGGCCTGATTCCCTCGGCGTGGGTGGTGAAACTCTTTGGCGCGGGTAATGCCTTCAGCGTTCCGCTGGCGGCCACGCTCGGTCTGCCGCTCTACGTCAACAGCGAGGCCTCGCTGCCGCTGGTGCGGGCGCTGATCGACAATGGCGTGAGCCCGGGCGCGGCGATGGCCTTCCTCATCACCGGTGCCGGCACGTCCGTGGGTGCAGTGATGGGCGCGTTGACCATCGCCCGCTGGCGGGTGCTCGCGCTCGTCGTCGGGACCCTCTGGGTCGGGGCCATGGCGACAGGCTGGCTGTACAACCTGCTGCTGGCCATGGGCGCGCTGTAGTCCGCCGCAGCGCGCTTGCGGCGGCGCGCGGCGTGGGTTACTTTTCGCCATGCGCTACGACGTTGTCACCACCAAGACTGCGGCGCAGGCCGCGGCCGATCTGCAGGCGGTCGCGAAGCAGCATGGCTTCGGCACCCTCCATGTCTACAACCTCAAGGAGATCCTGACTTCCAAGGGCTTCCCGCAGACGAAGGAGTGCCTGGTCCTGGAGGTCTGCAATCCCGCCCAGGCGAACCGCGTCCTCGACTACGACTTCGCCATGAACGTGGCGCTGCCGTGCCGCATCTCCGTGTATGAGGACGGCGGTCGCGTGAAGATCGGCATGATCCGGCCCCGGGCCATCCTCGCGCTGCTGTCCGATTCGTCCACACTCCAGCCCATCGCGGACGAAGTCGAGGAGTCCATGGTCAAGATCATCGACGCAGCGAAGTAAACCGCCGGGCGTTGGTCGGGCGGTTTGAAAGCGCCCAACAACGCCAGATTCCCAATCGCGTCACCCAGTTGCCACCTCACTCGCGGATTTGGAGAAGGCGCGAGGTAAAACACGACCCCTCTTCCTCCCTGCTACTTGATGCCGAGATGGTGAATCCCCTCTCCGACATCCGGCCTCTGCCTTTACGCCGGCTTGCCTCGCTCCATACGTCCGTCAAGCATGCCCGCCCCTCGTGAAACATCTCATTTCTCTTCTGGCTGCTTCCGTTTTCCTCGCCTTCACCGCGGCGGCCCAGCCCACCGCGTCAACGCCCCCGGCGGATGCGCGCTACCAGATTCCGGCCGAGGACGCCGGCCTGCCGGGCGCCGGCCCGCTCCGCCGCGCGGACTGGTTCCAGCAAATCTGGACCCAACGCCGCAGCGCGTGGGCCGGGTGCGTCCAGCAGGACCAGCACGCCCTGGTTTTCCTCGGCGATTCCATCACCCAAGGCTGGGACGACGACCTGGGCGGCAGCTTTCCCCGCGTGAAGGTCGCCAACCGCGGCATCAGCGGCGACACCACGCGCGGCGTCCTCATCCGCCTGCAGGAAGACGTCCTCTCCCTGCGTCCTGCTGGCATCATTCTCCTCATCGGCACCAATGATCTCGAGGATCAGGCCGAACCCGAGACCATCACGGCCAACCTGAAGCTCATTCTGGCGGAGTTGAAACGGGCCGACCCGCGAATGCCCGTGATCCTCTGCCAGGTCTTCCCCAGTTCCGCCACCAAGCAGCGTCCCGCCGATCAGATCAAAAGACTCAACGCCCTTTACGCCGAGGCCGTCAAAGGCGATGCGCAGATCACGCTGCTGGCAACCTGGCCGCTGTTCGCCAACGCGGAGGGCGACGCCAAGGTGGAAGAGTTTCCCGACCTGCTGCATCCGAACCAGGCGGGCTATGCCAAATGGGCCGCTGCGCTGCGCCCCCTCCTCGCCACGCTCGGCTTCATCGAGAACGAGCCGGACGACTTCACGCCGGAGCCGGGCTTCGTCAGCCTTTTCAACGGCCACGACCTCACCGGTTGGGGCTATCGGCCAACTTCAGAAGCGGACATTCAGGCGGCGAAGCGCTGGCAGAGCAGCGACCCGCACGCGGCGGCTTGGCCGATCGTGACGAAGGCGGTCAGCTTCGACGGCCGGAATGCGAGCAGCGACGGCCGCTACGTCGCGAAGAACGGCCGGCTCATCGTCACCACGCCACCCGAGCAGCGGAAGATCCAGCAGCTCTGGACCACGCGCGAGTTCCCCCGGAAGTTCACACTCAAGCTTGAGTTCCGCGCCACTCCGAACGCCGACAGCGGCATCTTCATCCGCCAGCCGCAGCTCCAGTGCCGCGACTACCTCCTCGCCGGGCCCTACACCACGCTCACTCATTACCGGGCGCAGGACTGGAACGAAATCGTGGTCACGGTGAAGGACGGCACGGCGCACTGCACCTGCAACGGCGAGGTGCTCGAAGCTGCGCTGCCGGTGCCCGCGACCGGCCCCATCGGCCTGGAAGGCGACCGTGGCCAGATGGAGTACCGCCACATCCGGCTGCAGGAACTGCCGTGAAAATTCACGGAAGAGCCGGAATGTTCACATAAGATCACAACGCAGCGACGCCGCAGCCAAATCCGGAGATGAATTTCCTCACGCAAAGTCCGCCAAGGACGCCACGACAAGATTGGGAAT
>JBGOXZ010000391.1:0-2945 GCA_041479395.1 Opitutaceae bacterium | reverse complement strand
TAGACGCCGGCGTTAAACAGGTGCGTCACCTGCGTGGCGTGCACCTTGGCCTCGGCCAGCGCGTCGGGCGCGATGGTGGATTCGGCGGCGAAACTGATGAAGAGCGAAGTGAGGTAGATATACAGGATCTGCCTCATCCCGTAGAAGCTGAAGCGCTCGGCGCCCTCGTTGCCGACAATGTAGGGAATGCCCGGTGGGAACCGATCGTCGCGCCCGGCGGGCGGCGGTTCGGCGTGGGGCGGGGAAACGGCGAGGGAACTCATGGGGTGCCTTCCACGAAATGGACCTCCCGCCGTGGCGCGAGGCAAAACCACGCCTTGGATGGTCCGCTGCGAAGGAACCACCGCGACACTCGCCGGCCCAGGTTTCAGACTGCGGCCCGACCACCGGGCCGCGGCACCTGTGACGTTCGCGTGTCGGCCGGGTGACGATTGCGGCAATTCCCTGACAGTCGGGAGACACTGCGATTCAGAATTCAAGGTTGCGCTGCGGCGGGTGGTATCTACGCTTGACCCTTTCACTCGATGCAAAGGCACGGACCGAAACGCATCTACACTCCACAGTCCCTGGAGTTTTGGTTCGGGAAACTGGAGCGCGATTGGGCGGATTATTTCAGCGCCAACCAGCTGGAACAGGGCCGCCGCATGTATCGCGACAGTGAGATCCGCGAGGTCGAGTTGACGGCCAAGGATGCGATCATCCACCGCAAGGTGGACAAGAAGGAGGAATACGCCGTCATTGAGTGGGACGCGGGCGGTTTCTCCGTCCGCTCGTCCTCCACGGATGCCGAACTCGCCCGGGCCATCGCCGTGGCCGGCTTGCATGAGATCGAGGAACTCGTGGCCGACGAGATTTCGCCGCTGCCCGGCGAGCTGCCCCCGGAGCCGCCGCCGGCCCTGATCACGGCGGCGAACGGTTCGGCCGCCCACGGCCGGAACGGGGGTGCGGCGCGGCCGCTCTTGCTCGTGTTTCAGACCAGGATGGAGGGCCTGACCTTCCAGGCGTTTTGGGTGAGCGCCGACAAGACCCGCACCTCTGCGCTGGGCCCGACGAACGGCAACGGCAACGGCTCGGCCCATGGCGACGGCGCCTCGCCGGCCCATGTCAGCTCGAGTGAACGCGGCCGGCTCATCTGCCTCACGGCCTACGCCCGCAAGGCGCACTTTCACTATCACCAGGAATCGCACGCCTACGTGCTGGACCTGTTGAACGAGATTCCGGAATTTCTGCGCACCGCGCTGCCGGTGTGGAGACGCTATTTCCTCGTCGAACTCGACGAGAATGCCGCGAACCTCATGAAGGGCGAACGCGCGGTGGAGATCGAGGCGCACGCCGACAAGCGCAACGGCGCCGGTCTCAAGCTCCGCTGGATCTTCCGCGCCGGCGAGCGGCTGCTCACCGAGAACGAGGTCGAGGTATTGACCCGGGGTGGCGGCGGCGCGGCGGTGATCCTGCCCAGCCTCGGGATCGTGTCGCTCGCATCCGAGAAGTGGGAGTCGCTCACACAGTGGCGCCGCACGGTCGAGGAGACGGTCCAATCCGATGGCAAGCTGCCGCCGTATCTCATTTTTTCCCTGTTCAACGACGATCGGCTCAAAGTCACGCTGTCACCCGAGGTCGAGGCGTGGCGCCAGAGCGTGCTCGCCCCGCCGGTCGCGCCGCCCGCCCTGCCCGACTGCCTGCGGCCCTACCAGCGGCGCGGCGTCGAGTGGCTGCACCACCTCTGCGACGTCGGCTGCCATGGTTTGCTGGCCGACGAAATGGGTCTCGGCAAGACGCGGCAGGTGCTGGCCTTGCTGGCCACGCGTCCGGCCGAGGGCCGGCCGAATCTCGTCGTCTGCCCGGCGAGCGTCGTGCCGGTGTGGCGCGAGGAAATGGCGCGGTTCTTCCCGCAGCTCCAGTGCGACGTCCTCAAGACCGGGCACGATTTCACCACGCGCGGCGACCCAATCGTGTGGCTGGCCAGCTACACCCAGCTCCGCAAGCACAAGCACCTGCTTGAGCAGGTGGAATTCGGCTACGCGGTGCTCGACGAGGGTCAGTTCATCAAGAACCCCGACGCCAAGGTCACGCACGCCTCGTTCTCCATCCGGGCGCGGCACCGCCTCGTGCTCACCGGCACGCCGCTGGAGAACCGCCAGCTCGACCTGTGGTCGATCTTCCGTTACCTGTTGCCCGGCCTGCTCGGCACCCGGCAGACTTTCGAGGCCGTGCTCGGGGCCGATCGCGCCGGCACCCTCACGCGCCTGCGGCAGCAGCTCGCCCCGTTCATCCTGCGCCGCACGAAGGACGAGGTCGCGCAGGAGCTGCCGCCCAAGGTCGAGATGGAGCTGCTCTGCCCGCTCACCGACCTGCAGCGCGCCGAATATGCGCGCATCTGCAGCGAGGGCCTCGTGCGCCTCGGCGACGACGTCGGCGCCGCCATGCGCGAGCGGTCGTTCGGTTTCCTCGCGTTGCTCACACGCCTGCGGCAGGCCTGTTGCGATCCCGATCTTCTGCCGTGGCTCAAGGCGCCCATCACGGAGAGCGGCAAGCTCAACCTGCTCGTGGAGAAGCTCGCCGAGGTCGTGAGCAGCGGCCACAAGGCCGTGGTCTTCTCACAGTTCGTCATGTTCCTCAACCGCGTGCGCGAGGCGTTCGCCGCCAATTTTCCCGACCTGCCGCGTTTCGAGCTCACCGGCATGACGCTGGACCGGCAGAAGCCCGTCCAGGCGTTCCAGAACACGCCCGGCGCGGCGGTGATGCTCGTGAGCCTCAAGGCCGCGGGCACCGGCATCACGCTGCACGCGGCGGACTACGTTTTCCTCCTCGACCCGTGGTGGAACCCGGCGGTCGAGGCGCAGGCGGTGGACCGCGTCCACCGCATCGGGCAGACCAACACGGTGTTCGTCTACCGCATGGTCACCGCCGGCACCATCGAGGAGCGCATTCAGATCCTCAAGGCC
>JBGOXZ010000390.1:0-3016 GCA_041479395.1 Opitutaceae bacterium | reverse complement strand
TGCGGCGAAGGCGGCGGCCATGGCAAGACCTCCGGTCGTGGCGGCAAAGGCCAGACGGCCCGCAGCGGTGGCTCCATCCGTCCTGGCTTTGAGGGCGGCCAGATGCCGCTTTACCGCAAGCTCCCGCAGCGCGGCTTCAACCGGGCCCGCTTCCGCCTCGCGTACGAAGTCGTCAACGTCGGCGATCTCGTCCGGCTCGACGCCGCCGTTACCGAGGTGACGCCCGCCGTGCTCGCCGCCGGTGGCTTGGTTCGAAGGGGCGCGTTGGTCAAGGTGCTGGGCGAGGGCGAGCTCAACCGCGCCCTCAAGATCACCGCCAGCAAGTTCTCCGGCACCGCCAAGGCCAAGATCGAAAAGGCCGGCGGGCAGGCCATCCTGGGCTGACGCCCCATTTGTGATTCGAGATTTCAGATTCCCGATTGGGCCGGCGTTTCCTGCCACTCGCGCCGCCTCTGCGCACCGAGAATCGTGAAGCGAAAATCGTAAATCCTTCCCATGCTCTCCGCCTTCACCAATTCGATGAAAATCCCCGAGCTCCGCTCGCGGATTCTCTATACGCTGGCGTTGCTGTTCGTCTCGCGCGTGGGCGCGCACATTCCGCTCCCCGGCCTGGATCCCAAGCCGCTGCAGGACTTCTTCACGGCGCAGGTGGGGAGCGCCGGCGGCGCGCTGGTCGGGCTCTACAACATGTTCACCGGCGGCGCGCTCGTGAAAGGCGCGGTCTGCGCGCTGGGCATCATGCCGTACATCAGCGCGTCCATCATCTTTCAACTGATGACCGCGGTGGTGCCCACCCTCAGCCGCCTGCAGCAGGAAGGCGACGTCGGCCGGCAGAAACTGACCCAGTATACGCGCTACGCCACGGTGCTGATCTGCCTCATCCAGGGTGCGCTCTTGATCCTGGCGCTCGAGAATCCCGGCCGCCTCTTCACCGGCTACGATATCAACGTCTACGGCGACATCATCCTCATCAACAAGGGATGGTTCCTCGCGACGTCCATCATCTTCATGACCGCCGGCACGATGCTGCTGATGTGGTTGGGCGAGCAGATCACCCAGCGCGGCATCGGCAACGGCGTTTCCCTTCTCATCACCATCGGCATTCTGGCCGACATCCCCGGCGCGGCGCAGACCCTCAAGACGTTGATTCTCGCCCCGGTCGGCGTGCAGGCCATCAGCATGCCGCAGCTCCTCATGATGGTGGTGCTGTTTGTCGTGGTCATCGCCGGCATCATCATGATCACGCAGGGCCAGCGGAAGATTCCCGTGCAGTACGCCAAGCGCGTGGTCGGCCAGAAGGTCTACGGCGGCCAGAGCTCCTTCCTCCCGCTCAAGGTCAATTACTCCGGCGTCATGCCGGTGATTTTCGCCGCGGCGATCCTGCTGTTCCCGCAGCAGATTCTTTCGCAGCTGGGGGCCGCGACCAATCTCAAGTTTCTCGGCGAGTTTGCCGGCAATCTTCTGCGCGGCCATGTGGTGTACTACGCCGGCTACGGGAGCCTGATCCTGTTTTTCAGCTACTTCTGGGTGTCGGTCATGTTCAAGCCGATCCAGATCGCCGACGACCTCAAGAAATACGGCGGCTACATCCCCGGCGTGCGCCCGGGCGAGCCCACGGCGCAGTTCCTGGACTTCATCATGACCCGCCTCACGCTGGCCGGCGCCATCGCCCTGACCATCATCGCCGTCATGCCCGACTTGCTGTTGTTCGAGTTCAAGGTGCCGCAGCGCATCGCCTATTTCTTCGGCGGCACCGGCATGCTCATCGTCGTGGGCGTGCTGCTCGACACGATGCGGCAGCTCGAGACCTTCCTGCTGCAGCGGCACTACGACGGCTTCCTCCGCAAGGGGCGCATCCGTGCCCGCAGCACCGCCATTGCCTCAGCCATCGGCGAGGCCGCCGACATGAAAACCGTGGGCACGCTTTGGCTGGCCTTGGGGATCATCTTCCTCACAGGCATCATCTTTTGGGCGGTACGCCATTTCGTTCTTTAAGCCTTTACTTTCAGGGAAATGCCTGTCATTCCCCACACCTTTTCGCTGTCCGGCCTCCCGGCCGGGGCGAAGCTTCTATACTTCGGTGTCACCGGTTCGCGGTCCGCGAATCTGAATGCCGAGGCCCGTTCTTTGAAGATAGAGCACGTCTCTCCTGAAGCGCTTGTGCATCAGGAGATTTGCCGTCGCACGCCGCTCGGCCAGCAGGCCGCGCAGGCGCGCCAGCACGGCGCCGCCGTGCCCGACCAGATTCTGCTGGCGATCCTTCGCAAGTGGTTCTGGGCGCGCAAACCCGATGCGGGATTCCTCCTGGAAGGATTCCCGGCTACGCTGCTCCATGCCCGCGTGTTCGACGAATGGCTCGAAGCCCGCGACGAAGCCCTGACGGGCTGCCTCTGCGCCGGGCCCCGGCCTCCCGCCGTGAAGCCGGCGACCGTCGAGCACTACCGTACGTTGGGGCTCCTGCTCGAGCTCGAGCCGGCGGCCCTCGCGCCGGTCTGAGTCCGCCCAAGACCGATGATTCCCATCAAAGACAGGGAGGCCGTCGCGCGCATGCGTGAGTCGTGCGCCATCGCCGCCACGGTGCTGCACCGGCTCAAGGCGCTCGTGCAGCCGGGCATCAGCACCTTCGACCTCGACCAGGCCGGCCGCGACCTGATCGCTGCCGCCGGCGCGCGCAGTGCGGATTTCGGTTATCAGATCGGTTCGCGTCGTTTTCCCGCTCACACCTGCCTCTCGGTCAACGAGGAGGTGGTTCATGGCGTCGGCTCCCTCAAGCGCATCCTCCGTGAAGGCGACATCATCTCGCTCGATGTCACCGTCGAATACCACGGTTATATCGGCGACAACGCCGTGACCGTGCCCGTCGGGACGGTTTCACGCCGGGTCGCGGAGCTCATCACGGTCACCGAGGAAGCCCTTCGCATCGGCATCCGGCAGGCGCAGGTCGGCAATCGCATTGGTGACATCTCCCATGCCATCCAGAGCTTTGTCGAGGCGCACGGTTTCGGCGTCGTCCGCG
>JBGOXZ010000389.1:0-3017 GCA_041479395.1 Opitutaceae bacterium | reverse complement strand
GGCGCCCTCCTCCGCACCTACGCCTGGATGCAGCTCGCCCGCACGGCCGACAACCGCATCCTCGAACTCTTCCGGCAGGGCCTCATCCGCGGCACCGTCACCGGCGGCCAGGGCAACGAAGGCCTCATCGTCCCGCTCGCGTTGCTGGCCGACAAGGCGGTCGACGTCATCTCCATCACGCACCGCGGCCTCGGCGGGCACCTCATCTGGAGCGGCCACCTCGTCGACCACCTCAACCAGTACTTTGCCAACGCCGCCAGCCCGACCAAGGCGCGCGAGGGCAACGTCCACCACGGCGACCCGAAGAACCGCTCGCTGCCGATGATCAGCCACCTCGGCATCATGGTGTCCAACGTCGTCGGCGCCACCGACTCGCAGCGGCGTTTCGGGCGGCCGGCCATGGGCTTCGCCTTCCTCGGCGACGGCTCGAGCAGCAAGGGCGACGCGCACGAGTCGCTCAACCTCGCCACCCTGCTCGGCCTGCCGATCCTGTTTGTCATCGAGAACAACGGCTACGCCTACTCGACGCCGGTCAGCGAGCAATATGCCGCGGGCCTCGAACTCTGGCGCCGCGCCGCCGGTTACGGCATCGAAGGCCGCGTCCTCGACTGCACCGCGGACGTCGCCGCCACGCTCAAGACGTTTGCCGCCGCCATTGACCAGGTGCGCCGGACCGGCCGCCCGCTGCTGATCGAGGCGCACACGCTGCGCCTCCGCGGCCACGCCGCCTACGACACCTGCGATTACCTGAAGCCGGGCGAAGCCGATGCCATGTTCGCGGCCGATCCGCTGCCCAAGCTGCGCGCCCGCCTCGCTGCCGAGGGCCACGCCGTGACGCTCGACACGCTCGACGCGGAAATCGCCGCGTTTGTCGAGGACTGCCTCAAGGTAGCGATGGCCCAGCCGCGCCCCGACCCCGCGGGCATGGAAAACGGCCTGTTCGCGTCGCCCCGTCCGCCGGTGCCCTGGGTGCCCTCGATCGACTCCGATCCCGAGGCGCACCGCTCAAAGCCAAAAACTGAAGTCGTGACCATGGCGCAGGCGCTCAATCGGGCGCTGCGCAAGATCCTCACCGAGTGTCCCGAGTCGCTCGTCATCGGGCAGGACATCGCCACCTACGGCGGCGCGTTCAAAGTCACCGAGGGATTGCTCAAGGATTTCGGCCGGCCACGCGTGATGAACATGCCCCTCGCCGAAAGCGGCAGCACGGGCTACGCCATCGGCCTCGCGGTCAACGGCCACCACCCCATCGAGGAGTTCCAGTTCGCCGACTTCTCCACCGAGGCCACGACGCAGATCGTGCTCAACGCCGCGACCTTCCATTTCCGCTCGGGCGCCGCGGTGCCGCTCGTGCTGCGCCTGCCGTGCGGCGGCGGACTCACCTTCGGCTCGTTCCACTCGGAGGAACTTGAGTCGTTTTACCTCTCGATGCCCGGCCTCAAGGGGCTTTACCCCAGCAACCCGCAGGACGCCTTCAACGCGCTGCTGGCCGCCTTCGAGGACGGCAATCCGGTCATGCTGTTCGAGCACAAGGGCCTCTACCGCCGCGGCAAACACCCCATCACCTGGGATCCGGACTACCGCAACGTGTGGAACCCCACCCGCGTCCGGCCCGGTGACTATGCGACCCTCATCACCTACGGCGAAATGGTGCACCTCGCCGGCGAAATCTGCGACTATTTCGCCACCGAATATGAGCGCAGCTTCGAGCTCTGGGATCTGCGCGCCCTTTCCCCGCTCAAACTTGACACCATCAAGGAATCGCTGGCGCGCACCCACCGGCTGATCGTGCTGCATGAGGGCAGGCGCACGCACGGCTTCGGCGCCGAGCTGGTCGCCCGCCTCACCGAGGAGTTCTTCTTCTCGCTCGAGGCGCCGCCGCTGCGCCTCGGCGCGCTCGACCTGCCCGTGCCCTTTGCGCCCGAATTGGAGGCCGTCTTCCGCCCGACGAAGGAAAAGGTGATCGGCGCCATCGCCAACTGGCTGGGATGAATCGATTTCCCTTTTTTGGTCTTTGATTTCTGAATCTCGCCTCTGGATACTGGACCCGGACATCGGCCTGCCATGCCTCAATCGACAATCAAAAAGCGGAGAGCAAAAATCAGCGGAGCCGCCTGGGCGCGCATCCGACTCTTCGCGATGGACATCGACGGCATCCTGACGGACGGCACCGTGACGATCCACTCCGACGGCACCGAGGCGAAGACTTTTTCCATCCTCGACGGCATGGGCCTCGTGCGTTGCCGCGACGCCGGCATCATCCTCGCCTGGATTTCCGGGCGGGCGTCCCGCGCCTCCGCGTTCCGCGCCAACGAGTTGAAGATCCCCCACCTCATCCAAGGCCGCGTCGACAAACTCGCGGCGCTCCGGGAACTCGCCGGGCAGCTCGGCGTGACGGCCGGGGAAGTATGCTACATGGGTGACGACGACATCGACGCGCCCGCGCTCGCGTGGGCCGGCATCGGCGCGACCGTTCCCGGCGCGATGCCCGCCGCCCGGGCGGCCGCCGACTACGTCAGTTCGCGCGCCGCCGGACACGGCGCCGTGCGCGAAGTTTGCGAACACATCCTCAACCGGCCGGATTAAGGCATGTCTTTAAACCCCCTAATCCCGGGATCTGTCATGCTGAGCGCAGCGAAGCATCCAGGACGACCCGGTTGCCATGTCCGAGTGGATTCTTCGCTCCGCTCAGAATGACAAGGGTGGGGCGCCTGCGGAAGCCATTTACAAGCATGACCAGATGCACACAGTAGGGGGCATGCTCAAACGCTTTCTGATCATCGTCTGTGGCGCGGCCTGCGGGGTCATGCTGGCCACGGCGGTGGCGCGCCTGACTCCGGCGTGGAACTGGTGGCCGAACCGCGGTCTCGATCGCGACGCGGCCTATTTCCGCAGCGTTCTCAAACTCGTCGCCGAAAACTACGTCGAGGAGAAGGAGGCGGACGGCGACCGGCTCACCCGGGCGGAGCTGGAGGGCATGCTCCGGTCGCTGGATCCCCATTCGGAATTTCTCCGGG
>JBGOXZ010000388.1:0-3038 GCA_041479395.1 Opitutaceae bacterium | reverse complement strand
CCCCACTCCCGCCGCCCCGCCGCCGCGCCCGAGGCTGCAACGCGTCCTCACCTATCGCTGGCTGCTGGCGTTGTCCGCCGGCGTGTTTGTCCTCGACCAGATCACCAAGGCTTGGATCTGTGCGCGGTTATCCTACCCGACCTACGGTCCGCCGGGACACATCGCCGTGATCGAAGGCTTCTTCAACCTCGTGAACGTCGGCAACACGGGTGCCGCCTGGAGCCTCTTCAGCGGCCGGAGCACCTTTCTCGCGTTGCTCGCCGTGGCGACGTTGATTGCGATCTTCGCCTGGCGCCGTCAGCTCGGCCTCCGCTTGTGGCCCGTCCAAGTGAGCTTCGGGCTGCTCTGCGGCGGCATTCTCGGCAACCTCACCGACCGCCTCATCCACGGGCACGTCATCGACTTCCTCGACTTCCATTTTGGCAGCTACACCTACCCCACCTTTAACGTCGCCGATTCCGGCATCTGCGTCGGGGTGACCATCTACCTGCTCCATTCGCTGCGCCAGCCAGCGGAACCGTCGCTCGAAAAAGGGGGGCCGGACGACCGTTAACCGCGCCCTAGCGAATCGTCCCATTCCCGTCACCTCGGTCCCGCAGGTACCACACCACCACCGCACCGAAGAGCACGGCATTGGCCGCGCTAAATGCCACCGCCAGCCACAGGCCGGCGGTGAGGTTGGCGCCGAGGCAGATGATCGTGAGCGTCAGCAGCACGGCGGCCGGCGTCCACGCCTGCCGGCGCGTGCGCGCCTCCGCTGAACTCCAGTTGTCGCCGACGATCACCAGTCCGAGCACCAGCCCGAGCGCGAGCGCGAACCACGCCGCCAGCACCGTCCACGGCACGCCGAAATAGCCTCCGCCCGCCGGCGCCGAGCCGGTCGAATCCGCCGGCCAGCGCCAGTAGTTGCGCAGGCGCCCCACGAAGGGCAGGATCATCAGGGCCATCTGCACTGTGACCAGCGCGGTGAAGGCGGAGAGCCCCACCCGCCATTCGCCCCAAAGGTTTTCCACCACGAGGTAACCGCCGCCCACTACGAGCCACCACAGGAGCGGCACGCTCAACGGCACCTGGCCGAAGCGCAGGGTCTCCCGTCCCGTGAATTCAATGTGTCCGAAAAGGAATCCGTGACGTTCCGCCAGCATCATCACCAGCAGGCTCAGCAGCACCACCCAGACCAGACACAGCCACGCCCGGAAGACGCCCACGCGCTCGCGCCAGACCAGCCCCACCAGCCACGAGGCCGCGGCCAGCAACAGCAACCAGCCGGCCGGGCCCGCCCCCTCCGCGCCCCGCACCGCCTGCCCGGCCACCTCGGCGCCCGCCGCCCCCGCAAACATGCCGCCCGCCGCCCGGAAATGCCAGACGGAGACCGTGCCGACGGAAATGCGCGCGCTCGGCTTCACTCGATGTTGGCCATCTGCTCGCGCACCCGCTCCAGCTCGTTCTTGAATTCGATCACCGCCTTCGCAATCGCCAGATCGTTGGCCTTGCCGCCGACGGTGTGACTTTCGCGGCCGATCTCCTGCAGGATGAATTCCGCCTTGCGGCCGATTTCCCCCTCGGTGCCCAGCAGCTGCTGGAACTGCCCGAGGTGGCTCCGCAGCCGGGTCAATTCCTCGCTGATGTCGCAGCGGTCGGCAAACAGGGCGATCTCTTTGAGCACGCGCTCGTCGTCCGGGTCGAGGTCCAGCCCCGCCTCGCGCAGCCGCTTGAGCAGCAGTTCGCGGTACAATCCCGGCACCTGGGGCGCCCGCGTGGCGACGGCGTCAACCTGGCGTCCCAGCACGGCGACGCGGTTCAGGAGATCGGCCTGCAGCGCCACGCCCTCTTTTGCCCGCATGGCCACGAAGCTCTGCAAGGCCTCCCGCAACGCCGCCAGCACGACGGCACGGCCCGCCTCGACCGTCGGAAATTGCGCCGGCGGCCGCTCCGCACTGGCGATCCGCCACAACAAATCGGCCGTCGCCGCGAAGGGCACGCCCTGTTTGGCCGCCAGTGCCCGGAGGCGCTCCAGCACCTGCGCCACCCGTTCCTCGTTCCACATCGCCTCGTCGGCGGGCGCATCGCCCGTGAGTTCCACGTCGACGTGCACTTTGCCGCGGGCCGCCGCCTTGCGGACCTCCGCCGTCACCTCCGGTTCGAGACTTTCCCAACCGCGGGGCAGCCCAATCGTGAGATCGAGCGTCTTCCGATTCACGGAGCTCACCTGCACCGCGAGAAGGTACCTGCCGAGCGGCGCGGTGGCGCGCCCGTATCCGGTCATGCTGTTCATGGGAGGAGGAGGAAATCACCGATTACACGGATATGCGCAGATAAATCGAGCCTGCATCCGTGCCCATCCGCGGGCTCCGCGGTCACTTTGCCTGTGTGCCGCGCAGCAGCGCCGCCACCTGCTGCACGTCCTTGTCGCCGCGGCCGGAGAGGTTGACGATCATGATCCGGTCCGGCGGCAGCTCCCGCGCCTGTTTGAGGGCGTAGGCGAGCGCATGCGTGGATTCCAGCGCGGGGATGATGCCCTCGACCCGCGAGCACAGCTGGAAGGCCTCGAGCACCTCGTCGTCGGTCGCGTACCCGTATACAATCCGCCCGCGGTCGCGGTAAAAGGCGTGCTCCGGGCCGACCGCGGCATAGTCCAGCCCCGCGCTGACCGAATGGGTCGGCTCGATCTGGCCGTCGGCGTTCTGCAGCAGGAAGGTCTTGCAGCCCTGCAGCACGCCGAGGCGGCCGCCGGCAAACCGCGCGGCGTGTTCTCCCGGGCGGATGCCCCGTCCGCCGGCCTCAATGCCCACCAGGCGCACCGCCGGTTCCTCCAGAAAATCGAAGAACAGGCCGAGGGCGTTGCTCCCGCCGCCGACGCACGAGATGAGCTCGTCGGGCAGCCGGCCCTCGCGCGCCAGGATCTGCTCCCGCGCCTCGAGCCCGATTACGCGGTGAAAATCCCGCACCATCATCGGATAGGGGTGCGGCCCGGCGACCGTGCCGATGACATAGAACGTGTCCTTGACATGGGCGACCCAGTCGCGCAAGGCCTCGTT
>JBGOXZ010000387.1:0-3051 GCA_041479395.1 Opitutaceae bacterium | reverse complement strand
CGCTGAAAAGGCGCCGGAACGCGGCGTGGACAGGCGGGGGCATTGAAGCGCAGAATATCCACCCGAACACCTCCGAAAACAACGCCAAAGTCCATCTGGCTGCGCGCGTCGCCCCGTTGCCGGCCGCGGTCTTCTGCCCGCCCGGGTCTGCCGCCTGACCGTGGTCTTTCGCAACAGCCACGGGATGGGCGAGCCTCTGAATTTAGGCTTCGCCCCTGGAGCAAGGTGTTCTAGTCTCCAGACGTCATGACGCCCTCATTTTCCCAGTCCCGCGCCGCTCCCGCTGCCACCGCCGCCCAGCCACCGGTGAGCAACGAGGCCGCGAAGAAACGCACGGGCCGCGACTGGGCCGAATGGTGCGCGCTGCTCGACAAGGAGGGCGCAGAGAAGCTGTCCCATCGCGAGATTGCGCGGCTCATTCACGAGAAGTACCATGGCGGCGACTGGTGGTCGCAGATGATCACCGTCGGCTACGAGCGGCTCCGCGGCCGGCGCGAGGTCAACCAGCGATCCGGCGGTTTCGCCGTCAGCGCGAGCAAGACCATCGCCGCCGCCGCGGCCGACGCCTTCGCGGCGTGGAAGGATGCCCGCCGCCGCGCGCGCTGGCTGTCCGGCGTGAAACTCACCATGCGCAAAGCCACCGCGCCGAAATCCATCCACCTGACCTGTGAAGAGGGCTCCGGCATCGAGGTGCGGATCACGGCGAAAGGGCGCGCCAAATGCATTGTCGCCGTGGACCACACCGGGCTGGCCGACGCCAGGCAGGTCGCGGAGCGCCGGACCTGCTGGACGGAGATGCTGGCGGGCTTGAAGCAGTACCTCGAACGCCGGACCTGAATCATCCGCCGGCCGCGCGCGCCGCCTGGTCCGCCCCGGGAGCAGCGCCGGGCGTTCCGCCTGCAACCGATCGCTGCGGCAGCCGGAAAGCGCCGCTTCAGGCCTGCTCGTGGGGGTAGGCGATGCCGACCGCGGCACGCCATTGGTCGAGCGCCGCCATGTTCCCCAGCGTGTCGGCCACGGTCATCTGCGGCACATCGGGCTGCCCAGCCGCGAGCGCCGCGGCGAAGGCATCGGCCTCGAGCGCGAAGAGGGGCGGGGCGGTGACGAGGATCTCCTGCGGCACCACCGCGCCCCGGCGGTGCAGCGCAATCGTCGCCGTGCCGCCGTCCCGACAGGGCGCCCACGGCACGGGCACGTGCAGCCAGCCCTCGCTGCCGTAAATGCGCGCGGAGTTGTCCTGGTCCAACCCTATGCCGCAGGCGACCTGCGCGACGATCTCGTTGGCGAATTTCAGCGTGGCCGCGGCATAGGCGTCGACGCCCGTTGGGGGATGAAGATGGCCGGCGCCGGTGACGCTCACGGGATTGGCGAAAGGCCGCCCGTCCGCCGCGCCGGCAATCAGCCGCGCAAACGACACCGGATAGCACCCGACGTCAAGGATGCCCCCGCCACCCAGGGCCTTGTCCCACAGCCGGGCATCCGCCTCGAACGCCCGCTGGAAGCCAAACGTCGCCTGCACGAGACCGACGCGGCCGATGGCGCCGCTGCTCACGAGTTCGACGATCTTTGCCGTCTGCGGGTGGCAGCGGTACATGAACGCCTCCATGAGCAACACACGGTGCGCGCGGGCGGCTTCGGCCACCGCCACCGCCGCGGCATGGTGCACGGTGAGCGGTTTCTCGCAGAGAACGTGTTTGCCCGCCTGCGCCGCGCGGACGGCCCACTCCGCATGCTGGGGATGCGGCGTGGCGATATACACCGCCTGCACCGCGCGATCTTCGAGCAAGGCCCCGTAGGAGCCGTGCGCCCGGGGAACGCCGAATTCACGGGCAAAGCGGTCGGCGGATGTCTGTGTCCGGCTGCCGACGGCGACCAGCTGTCCGCTTTGCGAAGCGGCGATGCCGCGCGCGAAGATTCCGGCGATGCGGCCGGTGGCGAGGATGCCCCAGGAGAGTTTCACAGTCTGGAATGGGAAGCGATAGCTACGAATGAATCGGCCGCGCCGGCAAGGCGAGATATCTCGATTCGATACCAGGGCGTATCGCCGATCGCGCCCCCCGCCGCGCGATTTTCCTGCATTGTCACGCGGGCATCTTTGCCTAGAAGCTTCCCCCGCGGCAGGCTGCCCCCGGGCGGGAGAACCCCGTGCCGGCACCCGCATCACCGTCTCATGTCCAAGAAGGGAGTCACCATGCCGAAAGCCAAAGTCATCGCGTTCGCCAACATGAAGGGCGGCGTGGGCAAGACCACGTGCGCGGTCAATGTCGCCGCCTACCTGGCGCGCGACCACCAGAAAAAGGTCCTGCTGGTCGACCTCGACCCGCAGACCAACGCCTCGCTCAGCCTCATGTCCGAGGACGCGTGGCTGAAGTGGGCCGACGCGCACGGCACCATGGCCGAGTTGCTGGAGGTCGAGGGCCGCCGCAAACAGGAGGAACCGGTGAAACTCGCCGACTGCATTGTGCACGGCGTGCGGCCCGAGCTGCCCACGCTCGACCTGCTGCCCAGCCACCTGAAGCTCACCTTCCTGGACCTCGACCTCGCCGCGCGCCCCGGCCGCGAGCGCATTTTTGCGCGCAAGCTCGAAAAGGTGCTGCCCGAATACGACCTGGTCATCTGCGACTGTCCGCCCAACCTGCAGACCGCCACGCAGAACGCCCTCTACGCCAGCGACCACTACGTCGTCCCGATGCAGCCCGACTTCCTTTCGTCGATCGGCCTGGGGCTGCTGCAGGATCGCCTCACCTACCTGCGCAAGGAATTGGAATTCCGCATCAGCTGCCTCGGCGTCATCTTCTCCCGCGTGCGGCGGCACGTCGCCTTTCACCAGGAGACGATGCTGCGCCTGCCGCGGACGCCGGAGTTCCGGCGGTTGCACTTTTTCCGCACCTTCATTCCCGAGAACATCACCCTCAGCGAGGCGCCGATGGAAGCCAAGCCGGTCGCCCTCTATGACAGCAGTGCGCCCGGCGCCGCGGCGTTCCGCGAGCTGACGAACGAGCTGATCACGCGGCTGGACGGCAGATGACGCGGCGCCGGGTCTCGGGCGTG
>JBGOXZ010000386.1:0-3062 GCA_041479395.1 Opitutaceae bacterium | reverse complement strand
GGCGAGAAACCCACCACGCGCACCGGGGAGTTCAAAGCCGTCTTTGCCGTGCCCTACACGCCCGGCACGCTCAAGGCGGTCGGTGTGCAATATGGCCGGGAAGTGCAGACGTTCACCCTGACCACCGCCGGCAACGCCGCGCGAATGCGGCTGACGCCGGACCGCTCCACCATCCAAGCCGGCGGCCAGGACTTGTCCTTCGTCACCATCGAAGTGACCGACCGCGACGGCCGTCTCCAACCCAACGCCAACCCGGCCGTGCGGTTCACGTTGAGCGGCCCGGGCGTCATCGCCGGCATTGGCAGCGGCGACATGACCGCCATGGAATCCTATCAAGCCAACCCGCATCAAGTCTTTCACGGCCGTGCCCTGGTGGTGATCCGCTCCACCCCGGAAGCCGGTGCGATCAAGCTGGTCGCGAGCGCACCCGGTCTCGCGGATGCCGTGATGACCATCCACGCCGTTTCCCTTCCATAATCCCGCGCTCTTGTCATGCGACGATTCCGTCTGGTCCTCTTTGGCTTCCTGTTGCTTCTCTCTGCCACGCTCGGCGCCGACGTGCGCTGCGCCGCTGTCTTCGGCGATCATATTGTGCTGCAACGCGAACGCCCCGTGCTCATCTGGGGGGAGGCCGGTCCCGGCGAGGCGGTGACCGTGGAGTTTGCCGGACAGCGCAAGTCCGCCACGGCCACGCCCGCCGGTCAATGGCGGGTCCAGCTCGATCCTCTGCCGGCCAGCGCGGAAGCGCGCACGCTGACAGTCCGTGGCACCAACACGGTTGCCTTCTCTGACGTACTCGTTGGTGAGGGCTGGCTCTGCTCCGGCCAGTCCAACATGGGAAAACCGCTGGGACCGCGCAAAGGGCAGAAACCCACCGACAACTACGAGGAAGAGATCCAGCAGGCGAATTACCCGCAGCTCCGCCTTTTCCAGGTACCCCATTATGGCAAGTCGCAGGAAAGCGTCACGGGGCTGTGCTGGGTGGCCTGCACTCCTGAGACGATCCAGAGCACCGAATTCTCCGCGGCCGGCTATTTCTTTGGACGCGAGCTGCTGCGCGAACTTGGTGTGCCCGTGGGCCTGATCCATTCCAGCTTCGGAGGCACCCAGATCGAAGCGTGGATGCCGGCGGAGGCGTTCGCCCGCGAACCGGACCTGCGCGAGCTGGCTCACGTCCGCTACTCCGCGTGGGGCAAGGGCGTGCAGGCCACGGAACTTTACCAGTCCATGATCGCCCCGTTGGCGCCGTACACGCTGCGCGGCTTCCTCTGGTATCAGGGTGAAACCAACTGCATGAACGCGGAGGGCGCGATTTACACCGAAAAAATGCGGGCGTTGATCGCCAGCTGGCGTGCGGTCTGGAACGATCCCGCCGCCCCGTTCAACTACGTGCAGATCGCGCCCTTCGATTACTCGCAGTGGGACAAGTTTCCCAAGCATCTCACGCCCGAGGCGCTGCCGCTCTTCTGGGAGGCCCAGACAAACGCGCTTGCGATTCCGCAGACCGGCATGGTGGTCACAACCGATCTCGTCGCCGATATGCACGACATCCACCCCACGGACAAACGCGATGTCGGCTTGCGGCTCGCCCGCCTCGCCCTGGCCGAAACCTATGGCCGCCGCGATCTCGTCGCGCAGAGTCCGCGCCTTGAATCGATGCAGGTCCGGGCCGGCGGAAGGATCGAACTCCGGTTCAGCCACACCGGCACCGGACTGGTCAGCCGCGACGGCCGGCCCCTGAATGACTTCGCGATTGCCGGCGCCGACCGCCACTTCGTCCCCGCCGAAGCGGTGATCCAAGGTGACACGGTGATCGTCTCCAGTCCTCAAATCACCCAGCCCGCTGCCGTGCGGTTTGCTTGGGATGAAACCGCCAACCCCAACCTGGCCAACTCCGCGGGTCTGCCGGCCGTTTCCTTCCGCACCGATTCGTGGCCAGTCACCGCCGAACGCCCTGCGCCCGCCACGCCTTCGGCGGCTCATTAGGCGGGCCGTCCGCGCCGGCATATTTCCTGTGCAGATCACCAGCCCCCTCGTTGTCACCACCAGCCTTCCCCATGACATGAACATCACCGTGTTTTTTCGGAATCTCCGCGTCTGCGGACGGACGGTCGCCCCCGGCCCCGACAAGCTGATGGCAGTTCTGCTCGGACTGCTGGTTGGAGGCGGGGTGTTGCGGGCGGCCGATCTCGACTCCAATTTTCATCATCCTCCGGCCGAGGCCCGGCCATGGGTTTTATGGTACTGGATGAACGCGAGTGTCTCGCGCGCCGGGATCACCGCCGATCTCGAGGCAATGAAGCAGGCGGGCATCGGCGGTGCCTACCTGATGCCGATCAAGGGCGTCAGCCAGCCGCCGTTAATGGAACCGCCGGTCGAGCAGCTCAGCCCCGCATGGTGGGGGATGGTGCGCTGGGCGATGCAGGAGGCCGACCGCCTGGGGCTCAAGCTCGCGATGCATGCCTGTGACGGTTTCGCCATCGCGGGCGGTCCGTGGATCACCCCCGACCTGTCGATGCAGAAGGTCGTCTGGACCGAAACGGACGTCGCGGGCGGCCGCCGTTTTGAGGGCGTTTTGCCGCAACCCCGGACGAACGAGGGATATTATCGCGACATCGCCGTGCTGGCCTTCCCCTCCGTGGAAGGCACCGGCATTTCGACCCGCACCGTCGTGCCCACGGTCACCACCAGCAAGTCTGGCGTCGACGCCCGGTTTTTAGTGGCGGCTAGCAGCAAGGAGAGTTTCGGCAGCGAAGGACCGTGCTGGATCCAGTATGCCTTCGCCCAACCCTTCACCTGCCGTTCGATCACGATTCGTCCCGGCGGCAACAACTATCAGGCCAACCGTCTGCGGCTCGAGGTCAGCGACGACGGCGAACACTTCCGCGCGCTCGGGCGGCTCGAGCCGCCGCGCCACGGCTGGCAGGATGGCGATGCCGATGTGACGCACGCCATCACGCCGGCAACGGCGCGTTTTTTCCGCTTCACCTACGACCCGGCGGGGTCGGAGCCGGGCGCCGAGGATCTGGACTATGCCAAATGGAAGCCCGCGCTCAAAGTGC
>JBGOXZ010000385.1:0-3063 GCA_041479395.1 Opitutaceae bacterium | reverse complement strand
TGCGGGCGATCCGCCACGGCGTGGCGAAAGACGGACATCCCCTGTACCTCATGCCATCGCTGGAATACTCGCACTTCACCGATGATGACTTGGGGGCGGTGATTGCCTATTTGAAATCGGTGCCACCAGTTGATCGTGAAAGTGTGCCGGTGACGGTCGGACCGGTGGCGCGAGCGCTCATGGTGGCCGGCAAGCTGCCGCTGGCAGCTGAGCAAATCGATCAAGTGGCGTTCAAGGCAGAGGTGATCCGGCCGGGGGTGACGGTCGCTTACGGCCGCTATCTCGCGGTCGGAAGCACCGGCTGTTACGGGGCGAATTTCTCGGGCGGGAAGTTTGCGGTGGGGCCACCCGATTGGCCGCCGGCCGCCAACCTCACACCGGCCGGCGATCTGGCCAGGTGGACGGAGAAGGAATTTTTCGCGGCCCTGTGCACCGCCAGGCGCCCCGATGGTCGGGAACTCAGTATCGAGATGCCGCGCGCGTTTGGCCAGATGGCGGATGACGAGTTGATGGCGATCTGGCTCTACCTAAAGACCGTGGCGCCGGCGCCAACCGGCGTTCGCTGAGCCCGCTGCGTCGTTTCAATTTATTCGCAGAGTCCGGCTAGGTCTTTCGCTCGGTCCGCCTATCGCGTTGCCGCAACAGCTTTGCGCCCTGTGCCGCCTGCTACACGCAAGATGATTGCGGGGCCGCGTATCGTTTCGTCTTTCCCGTGGAACCCGGAGCGACGGCAACGTTCTAAGTTCCATGTTTACCCCGATGATTGTCCTGCTGGCTCTGCTCCTGGCCGGTGGCACAGTCGTGTTCCTCGCCACACGGCACGCACCTGTTGGCTTCGAAGACGAAGACGGTTTTCATTTCGGCGTCGAGCCCGACAGGGCTGACGCTCGACACGAAGCTGGGGATGCCCGTTTGGTTGCGGATCGGATCCAAAGCCGAAGCGCTGGTGCCATCGTGCCGGCACTGAGGGTTCGCCAACGAAATAGTGGAGCAGCCCTCAAGGGAGTTTGATCGTCGTCCATCATCGCATGCCGGGAGTTTCGCAGGCATGGCGACGGCAGACGCTGTCATCCCGCAACGCAGAAACACAGAGATGCAATGAGGTGGCTTTTGTCGGCGGCAGCCGTGCAGAAAAGCAGTGGCAATTTCCGAAGGATCGACTAATGAAACTACGGTGGCTACCGATTCATCAAATCGCGCGGTATCTTTGCCAAGAAATGCGGAGATAGAACCTGCGATCTGGCGACAATCGCTCCCGTCCTCATCCCCATGCCGATTTCTCTGTTCTTCCATTTGAGCGTTTCTCTTGCCGGTTGCAAGGGCCTGTTCTTCGGCAAATGGTCCATCCCGGAAGGCTACGAAGACGCGAACGGTTTCCATTTCGGCGTGGTACGGGTGGAATGGAAAACCCGGTTCGGCGGTTTCGTAGCCCACGACCAAAGGTGAGGGGACGCGGGCGCTGGCGTTGCGCTGCGGGCGACATCACGGTGTGAAAGTTTGTGCTTCTACGGATGGGTTTTCCGGAAATGATCGCACGACGTGGCGACTGCGCTGAAACTCAAACCGAACGCGACGGCACGCGTGCTCGGAGGGCACCCTTGGGTGTTTGCCAACGAGGTGACGGAGCTGCTGCCGGACGGACACGACGGCGAAGTCGTTGAATGTCGCGATGCGCGCGGACGATTTCTCGGCACGGGCATCTACAACAGCCGGTCACAGATCGTCTGGCGGCGGCTGAGCCGTGAGCGGGTCGCGCTGGATGAGGCACACCTGCGCGCCGCGCTTGCGAAAGCCATCGAACGCCGTAACCGGATACCGGAAACTGGACACCGGAAGGACGATTCAGCGGTGCGCCGGCTGGTCTGGTCCGAATCGGACGATCTGCCCGGCGTGGTCGTGGACCAGTTCGGCGACACGCTCGTCGTCCAGACGCAGACCTTGGCGATGGAGAAGCGGCTCGGAACGCTCGTCGCGCTGCTGGACGAGTTGGTAAAGCCGGCGGAGATTATCCTCCGCAACGACGCGTCCATCCGCCGGTTCGAGGGGCTGCCGCTGGAGGTGAAAACGCGTTCCGGTCGGACGTGGGAGCCGCGCTGGCTCCGCATCGACGGCCTCGACTATTGGCTCGACCTGCAAGGCGGGCAAAAGACCGGTTTTTATCTCGATCAGCGCTTCCAGCACGCCGCGATCGAGAAGCACGTCATCCGACTGGCGCAGGATCGCCCCGCCGGGGTGCGGGTACTCGATGCGTTCTGCAATCAAGGACCCTTTGCGCTGCACAGCGCCCGGGCCGGCGCGGCCGAGGTGCGCGGGCTCGACAGCGCGGCGGACGCGGTCGCGCAGGCGCGCCGCAATGCGGAGCACAACGCGCTGCGCGCCGAATTTCTGGTCGCGAACGTGTTCGATTATTTCACCGAGCGGCGCGACGAGTCGTGGGATCTGATCATCCTCGATCCGCCGCCGTTCGCCAAATCGAAGGGCGCCCTGGCCGGCGCCATGCGCGGCTACAAGGAGATCAACCTGCGGGCGATGCAGCGGCTCACGCCGGGCGGCGTGCTCGCCACCTACAGTTGCTCGCATCATGTGCAGGACGCCGATTTCCGCGCCATGTTGGCCGCGGCCTCCGCCGACGCGAAGCGGCCGGCGCACGTGCTCGAGTTCTGCCACCAGCCGCCCGATCATCCCGTGCTGATCACCATGCCGGAGAGTGAATACCTCCGCGGCTGCATTCTGCGCGTGGACTGACCGGTTCTTGGCCGGGCAGGGCGGGTGCACGCGATGAGCGCACAGGAATTGCCGCCACGTACGCTCTCGGCAATTGCTTTACTTGCGGCGGGCTTTGACTCTTGTGTGACCTGACGTTCGAGAGGCAGGCAATCGGCCGTTCGGCGGCGTTTCCGCATGAAAAACCTTTTTATCCGGAAAAGCATCGCGCAACTTCACAAGGAAGTCGAAGGCGACAACCGGCTGCGCCGGGTGTTGGGCCCGGTCCAGCTGACCAGTCTGGGCATCGGCTGCGTGATCGGCGCGGGCATTTTTGTCGTGACCGGGCAGGCGGCCCAC
>JBGOXZ010000384.1:0-3068 GCA_041479395.1 Opitutaceae bacterium | reverse complement strand
GCGAAGATACGCGGACCCCGCCGCCAGCCGTAGATGAGGAACACGCCGGCGCCGATGATGGATAATCCCACGAGGCTCAGCCGCAGGGCCGACTGCCGGTAGCGTGCAAATACGCGATTCAGCGATTGCAGCTGGTTCGCGCTTACGCTGTGCGCCTCCGCCGGCGGCGGTTCGGCGGACGCGGGGCCGCGGGCGATGGTGACAAACCAGTTCAGCGACCGGTCGTGATGCAGCAGCAACGCAAGCGGCCCCGTGAGTTTTGCCTGTAACGCCTCCACCGCGGGCTCGAGGTCGCCCTCCGTGGCAGCGGTGAAACGGTCATACGCGTCGAAAAACTGCGCGAAGCTCCCCACCTCGAAGCCCGCCGCCTCCAAACCCGCGCGCAGCCGGGGCGCAAATTCCGGATGCTCCCGGGCAAAACGCACCGCCCGAACGTAGTTTACGCCCGTGGGCACGACTGCGCCCAAGCCGGCCAATTCCGCGGCGCCGCCGTCCCGGGCGCGCAGCCAGACGTTGAGGACTTCCAGTGAATCGCGCGCCTCGGCCAGGGTTGCACCCTGGGTGAGCCAGACGGTGCGATCGGTCCCGTCGCCGAACAAGGCGCGAATGCGGGCGTCCTCTTGCTTGAAGACGGGCGCGGATATCTCCAACTCCCGGATGTCATCTTTCCACGCGAGCCGCGCGAGGCCGGGCAGCGCTGCCAGCCAGAGAGCGACCAGGCCGCGGCGCAACCCACGGCGCAAACCCGGTGACAGCGCCTGACCGCCCCGGAAAGAACGTGTCTCCAGGTAGGCGTTGCGCAACGTCGAGAAATAGACCACCGCCGTTGCCAGGGCACAGAGGAGCCCCGCACTCACGAACACGCCAAGCTGCCGGATCATCGGCAGATCGGAAGCCAGCAACAGGGTAAAACCCGCCACGGTGGTGAAGCAGCTCGCCAGCAGCGGCTCCAGCAGCCGCCGGATTTTCCCCCAGTAGTCTTCGCCAGGATGTGCCGGCGGCTGCAGGTAGATGTAGAAGCCGTAGTCGATTGCCACGCCGGTGAGAAGCGAGCCCACCACGAACACAAAAACATGCACCTGCACGAAGGCCAGGGTGACAACGGTCCAGGCGCCCAGCACGGCCAGCAGCACCGGCGGCGCGAGATGCAACCCGCGATGCATACCGCGCAGGAAGATCCACGCCACCGCGAACACCGCCGCGAGTGAAAGCGTGTTGAGCCACGAGACTTCACTCTTGATGCGGGTTTTACTGGCGGCGGCGAAGCGGTTGACGCCCGTGTACGCCACGGCCAGTCCCGGAAAGTCGGTTCGCACCGTGTCGGTCGCTCGGGCAATCGCCGCAAAGACGGGCGCCTGCCCCGCGTCGCGTAACGGCGAAGCGGCGATGCACGCCCACACCAGCGCGGGCGTTCGATCACTGGCGACGCCGGTGCCGGCCGGCTGCACGAGGGCCAGACCGCCCTTGAGACGTTCGAGCACGCCGGGCATCAGCAGCAGGGGATCGGCGGGCACGATGTCCTGAAACGCCAGCGCTTCGGGCGTGGCGAGAAAGTCGCCGAGCGCCGCCGCGGCGCGGCGGGCCAGCCAGTCGGTGAACTGCCCCGCTTCGCCTCCGGTGGTGGCGTAAGCGGCCTCCTGTTCGCGCAGCCAGAGTGGAAAGAGCAGCGTGAAGCGCCGGGCGAACAGCTCGCGCCCAAGGGCTTCGCGCGGCGCGGGATCGTCGAGGGCGAGCGCTTCCGCAAACGCCGGGTCGCCGGCCAGTGCGGCGGCAAAACGTCGGGCGGCCCCGGGCGGTGCGGTCCCACCTCCCTCGATCGTGAGCGCGAAAAGCATCACGCGCGCCTCGGTCTTGTTGGCCAGTTCGCGCACCAGGATCAGCTCCGGTGTGCGCGCGCCCGCCGGGATGAGGTCCAGCACGTCGGTGGAGATTTTCTCCCGGAAATCGAGCCGGGCGAGCCACCCGGCGCCGAGGAGCGCGGCGGCGGCGAGCACGCTCCAACCGAAAACCTGGCGGCGGGTGGCGATCATGGGTCAGCGGAAAAACCGGTGCAGCTCTTCGGCGGTGAACGGCGCCGGCGGCCGCGGATCGCCGACGAAAATCTCGACGCGTTGCACCGCGGAGCGGCGCAGCTCGATCCGGCGCACGAGATCGGCCTCTCCGGTGACGATAATCGCGCCCAGCGTGCGGCGGAGCTCCTCAGCGCGCGGCACCAGCGCCAGCGTCCACGCCTTGTCCGCCCGGCGGCCGTAGAGTTCGAAGCGCGCCGCCAGTGACGCGAAGTCGAAGCGCAGAATATGCAGCAGCGCTTCGTTGGCGGCGCCGGCGCGCGCGTCGGCGGGCGGAGTGGTTTCGCGTCCGCCCTGGCGCATCAGCATCCCTTTGCGGTCGATGATGACGACGCGCTCCTGCGGCTCCCGGTAATGGAGACTCAGTCCCTGGGCGGCATCGATGCGCACCTCGCCCTTCAGCACGACGGGCTTCTTGCGGAAGGGAAACCAGCGGTGCTCCTCGAACGGGGCATCCACGGTGGCGTGCTGATCGAGACCGGCGAGCACATCGCGCCACGCCGGATCGACCGGTTCAAGGACGAGTCGGTGTTCAGCCGAGACGAGCGGCGGTTCTTCGGCGGCGTGCGTGGTCGTCGCAAACGCCAGCAGACCAGGCAGCAGGAGCAGGAGCGGCACCGTCGTGGCGGACAGTCGCGCCAGCTGCCGGCGCCGGCGCAGCACGGCGGGCAGCCGGCATAGCAGCAGTTCGGTGATCAGGCGGGTGTGCATCCACGCGAGCCGGAGGTTGTCGCGGCCGTAGTGAAAATGGGAGACGCCGCCTTCGCTGGGCCTGAAATAGCGCACCGGGGCCGCCAGGTTCACCGTCGGCATGCCGGACCAGAAGAGGCGCACGGCCGCCTCGGTGTCGAAATCGTAGCGGCGTCCGCCGCGCCGCGGGGCCATGACGTCTAGCAAGGGCCGCGCCGGGTAGACGCGGAAGCCAAAGAGCGAGTCATCGATGGCCGGCCCCAGTGTTTCGAAACGCACCAGGCCGATGCTGAGCTTGCGGCCGTGCAG
>JBGOXZ010000383.1:0-3079 GCA_041479395.1 Opitutaceae bacterium | reverse complement strand
CTTGGCGAAGGCGCTCGCCCACCCGGCGCACCCAGGCATTGCCTTCGGGGTCTCAGCTGGACCCACGCAATTGTAGAAGCGAGCTTCCGCCTCCGCCTGAAGCTACGGCGGACGGGTGCTCGCGACCTGTCCTCCGTAGGCTTGGCGAAGGAGGATGACAGAGGAGGATTCGCCTGCCCCCCGACAGGCTCGGGGCCCTGAGCGAGTCGAACGGGCGAGCAGGCTCCTACAATGCTCACCAAACGGTGGGGGTGCAATGGAGCGAAATCGTGGTCTGATTGCATGATTCCGGCTTCGGAGATGGTTCCCTGGGCTTTGACGCTCGCGAAACCCTCGGCGCCCATCTGAGCGTCGTCATAGATCGGAAGAATGAACGCCCGCCGGTCGGTTTCCGGCACGGTGTAACAGCCGCCCAGCAGTTTCAGTGTCGAAAGTGGCGGATGCCGGTGAAAACCATCGCCATGCCGCGCTCGTCGGCCGCGGTGATGACTTCTCCGTCGCGCACCGAGCCGCCGGGCTGAATGGCGGCGGTGGCACCCGCCTCGGCCGCGGCAATGAGCCCGTCGGCGAAGGGGAACAGCGCCTCGGACACCACCACGGAACCCTTCAAGTCCAGGCCCGCCTCGCGCGCCTTCCACACCGCGATGCGCGAACTGTCGACCCGCGCCATCTGGCCCGCCCCGATGCCCAGCGTCTCCTCGCCGCGCACGTAGACAATGGCGTTCGACTTGACGTGCTTGCAGACTTTCCAGCCGAACATCATGCTCGCCCATTCCGCCGGCGTTGGCGGGCGCTTGGTGACGACCTTGAAACCGGCCACGTCGCCGAGCGTGGCGTCGCGATCCTGCAGGAGCACGCCGCCCACGACGGAGCGCACGTCGCGCAACGAGTCCGGCCCCAGGCCGCGCGTGGCGACCATGAGGCGCAGGTTCTTCTTCTTGCGGAAAACCTCCAGCGACACGTCACCGAATCGCGGGGCGATGATCACTTCGGTGAAGATCTCGGCGATCGCCTTGGCGAGGTCGCCGCCGAGCGTCTGGTTCACCACGATGATGCCGCCGAACGGCGCCTGCCGGTCCGTGGCGTAGGCCTTTTCCCAGGCGGCGATCAAGGTATCGGCGCTGGCCACGCCGCAGGGGTTGGTGTGCTTGAGGATGGCGACCGTGGGCCGCTCGAATTCGCCGATCAGGTAGGTGGCGGAGGTGATGTCGAGAATGTTGTTATAACTGAGCTCCTTGCCCTGCAGCTGCTCGAAGTGTTCAAAAAATGCGCCGTAAAGCGCGGCCTGCTGGTGCGGATTCTCGCCGTAACGCAGACGGGACGCCTTGCAGTAGGTCAGGGTGAGCGTGGCGGGAAATCCAGACACGCTCGCGAGGTCGGGCTCCACCAGTTGCCCCTCGAGGTGGCGCGCGATGGCCGCATCATAGCTCGCCGTGCGCTGGAAAACCTTGAGCGCGAGCTTGCGCCGGATTTCGGCCAGCGCGGCGGGCGTCTCCATCGCCTTCAGCACCGCGTCATAGTCGTCGGGGTCGCAGACGACCGTCACACTCTCGTGGTTCTTCGCGGCGCTGCGCAGCATCGACGGACCGCCGATGTCGATGTTCTCGATGGCTTCCTCCAGCGACACGCCCGGTTTAGCGGCGGTCTGCTCGAACGGATAAAGGTTCACCACCACGAGGTCGATCAGGGCGATGCCGTTGAGCTCGGCCTGGCGTAGGTGATCGGGCTTGTCGCGGCGGCAGAGCAGGCCGCCGTGAATCTTGGGGTGCAGCGTCTTCACGCGGCCCTCCATGATTTCGGGGAAGCCGGTGTGCTGGCTCACCTCGGTGACGGGCAGGCCTTTCTCGGCGAGGAGCTTGGCCGTGCCCCCCATGGAAAGGATCCGGTAGCCGAACCGGTTCACCAGGGCGGTCGCAAATTCGACCAGGCCGCGTTTGTCGCTCACCGAGAGGAGGGCCAGCTTTTCCATCGCTGGCGTGTTTGTGCGGCGCGCCGATACCTTCGGCAAGCCGAAAGGCTCGCCGCGCGGCCGCTGGCTCAATGATGGGCCCCGTGGTCCGGCGGCATGGCCGCCGGGCGTTCGATCATCGAGTGGTGCTGAAACCATCGGTGCACCGCCGGTGCGCCGCGCACCATCGTCAGCGCGCCGAACAGAATGAGCACCACCCCGCTGGCCCGGACGAGCCAGCGGCGCCGGCTCACGCTCCAGCCCCGGCCCAGCAGCGACACCGCCAGCAGGCCGGGCAGCGTGGCAAAGCCGAAGACATAGACACCGGTGACGACCGCCGTCACCGAACCGAAGCTCGCGAGATGGAACAGCACCGCGAGCGACAGGCCGCACGGCAGGAATCCGTTCACCCAGCCGATGAGCACGCTCCGATAGAGCGAGGGGGAATGCCAGACCGCGGTGAGCAGGCCGCACACGCGGCTGCCCTCCACCCAGCCGGCGAGCCACCGGGGCGCCCGCCATTCGCTGGCGTACGCCGCACCCAAGGCGATCATCAGGACGCCGGCCGCGGCTCCGGCGGCATTTTGCGCGCCGGCCAGGTGCGCCGCGCCCGCAGTCATCGAACCGGCCAGCAGCAGCACGACGCCGATGAGCAGGTACGATGTCGCCTTTCCGAACTGATAGGCCACCTGCCGCACCATCACCCGCGCCGGGCCCGCTGCGCCCGCCCCCACGGCCAGCGCAAAGCCGCCGCACATGCCCACGCAATGCCCGGTTCCCAGCAACCCCAGCAGAAAGACCCCGGCATAATCACCCCACGACATGGACCCAGCATTTGCCGGGTCTCCGGGGCTGCCAATCCTATTGCGCGTCCGGCCGGCGCAGCCCCCATGGTCTTTTGTTTTGACGGCTCCTCGGATTCATTTCACGGGCGAGATGCCAAGTAGCGCCGGTCTGTGACCGGCGACCTGCACCGCAGCAGGCGGTGAACACGCCAGTCACAGACCGGCGCCACGTGGCATGGGCGTCCGGCAATGCGGCGAGACATGGGTGACAGAATGCGGCGAGACATCGGTAACAGGTGGATTGGGGTCGAAACGATCAGAAAGAAGATGGGGAGGGGTTGAGGGG
>JBGOXZ010000382.1:0-3101 GCA_041479395.1 Opitutaceae bacterium | reverse complement strand
TCGGCGTTGACCAGGCGCACCCAGCCAAGCGAAACGAAATAGATGCCGGGGAGGACGTTCAGGGGAAGGTCGAAGACCACTTCCAGGCGTTCGCCAGAGCGCACCGGCGGCGGATTCTGTCCCTGGAAATAGGTGTTTGTGCCGTAAATTTCCTGCCCGCGCACATCCTTGAGCGTCAGCGCATAGATGGGATCAGGGATATCAGTGGTCGCTTCGCAGACGATATGCACCCGCGCGCGGCTGCCCGTCAGGAAGCTCAAGCGGGATTCGCCGCGTTCGTTCGTCATCACGACCGAAAGGATGCGTCCCATGGTGCCGCCGTAGGCGTATTCCTTGTCCGAGATCTGCCGATGGGCGCGCTCGTCGACCAGCAACTCACTGCCGGTTCCGCCGGCGCGCGAGATCGTGGTGTCGATCACCGCCGCGGCCTGCGCTGTGGTGCTGCCAGCGGCCGGTGGCACACCCTCCGCCGGTCTCCCGTCTCCGGCGCCCGGTTTCCCTTGTGATGCCCGCAATGCGGCGATGTCGCCGCGGATGGCCTCGACGCCGTGGGGGCTTGTAATCAGCTTGGTATAAAGGTTGACCACGTCGTTGGGCACGCCTTTGACCAATACCTCGCCGCGTTCCAGCAGCATTGCCGTGTTACACATGCGCTTCAGGGCATTGGTGTCGTGCGAGACGAAAATGATGGTGCGCCCGTCCTTGATCATCTGCTCCAGGGTGGCGTGGCATTTGAACTGAAACCGGGCGTCGCCCACCGCCAGGGCCTCGTCGATGATCAGAATATCGGCGTCGACGTGCACGCAGACAGCGAAGGCCAGCCGGACGACCATGCCGCTGGAATAGGTGCGCACCGGCCGGTCGATGAACTCCTCGACGCCGGAATAGGCGACGATGGCGTCGTACTTGGCGGCGACCTCCTCGCGGCTGAGGCCGAGGATCGCCGCATTCAGGTGGACGTTCTCGCGGCCGGTGAAATCGGGATTGAAGCCGCTGCCCAGCTCGAGCAGAGCCGCCACCCGCCCCCGGACCCGGATCTCGCCGGCGCTCGGGCGCAGGGTGCCGGCGATCATTTGCAGCAACGTGCTCTTGCCCGCGCCGTTGCGGCCGATGATACCGAGGCATTCGCCTGGCATGACATCGAGGGAGACGTTGTTTACGGCGGTAAAAAGGCGAGCTCCCACGAAAGCGTCGCTCGGCTTGCCGTTAACCCGGCGCCAGTAGCGTTTCAGTGGCACGAGCAGCCGCGCCGAGGGATTGTCCCAGATGGCATAGCGCTTGGTGACCTCTCGCAGGGAAACGACCGGTTGAACAGGATCATCCATGGAGACGGAGGACTGTGACGGCCGGCGGCGAGTTTTTGAAGCAAGAAGTCAGGGCCCCGCGCCATTTGACCGCCACCTGGGGCTTGAGATTCGTGGTTCCGTTATCCCGTTTCCCACTCTCCCAATCTCTCACTTTCCCACTTTTCGTGCCTCATTCCCTTACCCCTTTGTTTCCCGGTTACCTCGCCCTGAGCAAAGTCGAAGGGCTTGCCGCCGGGGCTTGCATTACCTCCGCGATCGCCTTCACAACCTCGGGTTTGAATTCCAAGATGGGATCCCGTCCGGTGGGCGTGGTGCGAATCAATACCTGTTGGTCTTGAATCTCAACGCTTGCAATGTCGCGCTCGGCTCGCAGGCAGTCGGGCGGCAGCCGCAGTCGCGTGCGCCGGCCTTGGTCGACTATGCGAATTCCGAAGATGCGGATCGTGCCGGCCGCGTCGAAGGGATCGAACCGCAGCGCGTGGAGGGACTCTTTGATTTTGCCGAGGTCGGGCAGGTCGAAGCGCAAGGTCTGCAACAGCGCATGGGGCTCATAGTTTCGCCGCAGGCTTTCTTCTCCGTTGAACCCGTGGCCGGTGTCCCAGAAAAGTTGCGCGATATAGGGCGGATCGGCTGCAAGGTCGATCTCCAGGCGTAGGCCCGGCGGTACATGTTCGATGGGAAAGCAGGCATAGCGGATCGAGTCTTTGACGAGGCCGCGGTTGCCCACCGCGGAAAAGAGCAGAGCGAGAAAGGCCAGAAAAAGCGCATCACGCATGAAACTGCGCCAGGCAAGTCCGCGACCCTGGAGGTTGGTGGCCGGCGGCTGGAGACCGGCACCCGCTGCAACCTGTTTCTTCCCGCCTTCTCCCTCGCCTGCGGCGAAGCCGCCGGACGAGCCGGGCCATAGCTCCGCAGGAGCGACGGCCGGTTGCTCCCTCGCCTGCGGCGAAGGCGCTGGACGAGCCGGGCCATAGCTCCGCGGGAGCGACGGCCGGCTGCTCCCGCCTGCCATCTCCGGTCTCCGGTCTCCTTCGAGAGGCGCCGATCGCCACTGCGCCACGAAAAACACGGCGAGCAGCAGGATCCACAACATGCCGGCGAGGTAGCCCCAGGAGAGCAGGCAGCGCTGCAGGTTGCGCGAGCTCATGCCTGCAGGGATGATCGGCGGAAAGAATCCGACGTGGGAATAGGAATTGGACGCGTTCGGTGTGGTAACAAACTTCCAGCCATCGGCGGTCGGGACGATGCCGGCGAGTTCATGCGTTGCGTCGAAGTCATCCCGGACGAAGCGTTTGATTTCCCGGCCGCTGCGGGTGTAGATCCGCATGTTGGTGACGAGGAGTTCACCCGCGCGGCGCAGCGGTTCGAGCCGAATGGCGCGTAAGGGCGCATCCCACAGCGGGAAGGTGTAGGTGTACGGCTGGGACGACGGAGCGATCGGCCAGCGAATGCTTTGCAGCTCGTTGAAAAAGCTCCCGGTTTCGAAGTAGATGCGGGTCTCGCTCTCGACGGAGAATCCGGAGTGCTGCCAGTCGAGGATCTTGCGTGCGAAGTCGGGATTCAGCAGGCCCTTGTCGAGGAACAGGGCGATGACGCGGCGGCGCCAGATCTCAGTGAGCGCCGCGGTGGCCCCCAGGGGGATGGAGAAAAAACCGGTCGAAGCCAAGCCCGCCGCTTTCACCCAGCAGAATCCGGCCGATGAGAAGCCTGCGGACGCCAAACCGGCGGAAACGAAACCGGTCCCGGATAAATCCACGGAAGATAAGCCGGTTGATGCTCAAAAAGTCCCGGAAG
>JBGOXZ010000381.1:0-3122 GCA_041479395.1 Opitutaceae bacterium | reverse complement strand
GGGTCGCGGCTCGAAAAGTTGAGGCCGGTCAGCTGAACTTCGCCACGCCCTGGCCTGGATCATCCTATTCCAATGGCGGCGATCGCGGCCACCATTCTGGCGGCGACGACGGCGGTCACCACCGTTAGCGGGTCATTGCGAAAATCTCAGCGCCGCTCGCCGCTACGCTGGCTGACAGCAGCTTCGGTGGCGCGCTTCACCAGCAGCGCACGAGGAGCCATTCATTGCATTCCAAGTCGTGCTTGATGAGGTAGGCATGGTCATCGCTGGCGAGGACCTTGAAATAATCGGCCGCCGGCCACTCCGGATGAGTTCCCTGCTCATACCAACGGTCGCTGACCTCCGTCACCTCGAGCCAGCGCTCCTTCACGCACATACGCCGCGGTCTCTCGTCGGCTTTGAACCCGGCGTAGCATTCTACCTGAATAGGCACGAGCCACATGGCGAAAGATGACCTGCGGCAATCAGAGCGTGCGGTCAGTCCGGCGTCTCTGACCGCCCCGTTTGATTTTCCCGTACCCCGTATCGGCTTTCAAGCGTATCAATTCTCTGGCTGGAATTGCCAGGCTGCGCTGGGACGCGGCCCGCCCGGAGCACATGCCATCAGCCGCCGCAGCCATCTGCTTTTTGTGCCCCGGGCATGTTCGGAGAGTCTTGCCGCCGCGGTGGCGCGAACAATCTTTGAGCGGCGGGTGTGAGGAGGGGCGGGTGAAAGGGCCGGTCACCCTGAAACTCGTCGAGCAGGATTAGCGGCGACGGCTAGGATTCCTGTCCGATTCCTGTCAGAAATCGTGCCGCTCGGTGCCCATTCCTGCCAATTCCTGTCAAGGGCGCTGAAAAACCAACTGCCTGATAATCGCGTATTTGCCGATTCTGTAAGCGTTTACGAGACCCGCTGAATCTGATTTCAACTCCCGCCACCTCCACCAGCCTCCGCCCTTCGGGCTATGGCTGGCAGGCCATGCATGACAGATGACAGACGGTGGGCCAGCGATGGCAGAATCGAGCGCTTGAGCGGAGGCTGTCCTCCGAAGCCTTGGCGGAGGAGGACATTACCTGCGGCCATCAGAGTCGGTCGCCGGTTGGGCTTCGCACGGCGCGGCCATTTTTCTTCGGCGGGCGAAGCATGGTGCCCGGCGTAGCTCGAAGAGCGAAGCCGGGCAGAAGGATCAACCAAGTATGTACTACGTTTACCTGTTGCAGAGCGAGTCCGAGCCGACCCAGCGGTATGTGGGCTTTACCAGCGACCTGAAAGCGCGGATCGCGACCCACAACGGGGGAGGGAGTCCCCATACGAGCAAGTATGGCCCCTGGCGACTCGTAACCTATCTGGCCTTTTCCGCCAAAGGCAGGGCCTTGGAATTTGAACGTTACCTCAAGTCCCACTCGGGAAAGGGGTTTGCAGCCAAACGGCTGTGGTGATTATCGCGCGTTGGGCTTCGCATGGCACAGCCGGTCAACAGGTCTTTGCCGCACCGCGCACGAGGATCCGGGTTCCCTTTTGGAACCGGGGTTGAGTCCAATTAATCGCTCGCCAGCGCCACCCATGATATCCCGCCTGGCAGGTGCGGGCCGCGTCCTCCTCCTCCGCTCTCGCGACTTATAGGATAGCACCCATGGAAGAGGTGTTGTCGCGGGCCAGTCCGGGGCGGCTAGCTGCCGCGCCCGCCGCCGGCCGCAACGGCGCCATCGCCCACCTCTACTTCGAATTGGACGACGGCTCGCGCATAGAGCGGAACTCCGACGCTTCCTGGAAAGCCTCTGCCGCACCGCCGGAGGGCTGGCAGACTGTTCTCTTCGACGACTCCGCCTGGCCCGCCGATTTGGTGACACAGCCTTGGGGGCGGATCGCTGCGCGCTTTGATTCCCAGCTTATGTTGCAGCCGGCGGCGGGGTTTTGTCAGCTCGTCGGGCGTTCCAGTCCATCTTGCGCGGCTCGCCCCCGTCCATGCCGGGCACTTCGATGGTGCCTTTGATGGTGTCGCCGGCGAGTTTGCCCTGATATTTCAGGACGAATTTATTCCCGTCGAACTCGCGTTGGACGTCGAATGCGATCGCATCGTCCTTGAACGACGCGTTGGAAATCGATGCATCGCCGAAGGTGTTGCTGTAGATGCCGGCGATCTGGCCGTCCTTGAGCGTGAGTTTGAGCGTGGTTTCAAGATCGCCATTCGGCGTGGCGACAGACCACTTCCATGTGCCGGTGGGGTCCCCGGCGAAGGCGGTTACGGCAACGAGGCTGGCAACGAGCGCGGTGGCGAGAAGGCGGCGGGTTTTCATGACGGATGGTTATGGAAGACGGGGCGTCATCAAATCCGATAAGCTGCACCCGCGTCCGAGTTTTTCAAGAAGTCACGGAATCCTCTACCGGCGAAAACATCAAGTTTCACTTCGTGATCTTCGGGTCTTCGTGGTTGATTCTGCTGATGCCCTTGCCAGACGTGCCCGCCGAACCGACCAGCGAGCGAGTTCCCGAAGAACTCGCGGAGGCGGGCATTTATCCGACCGCCGGCGAAGGCTTTGATCACGGCTTGGTGGTGCTCGCGATGGGGCAGTCGTATTGGCTGGTCCCATCCGCTGCCGGCTACCGTTTGCTCGTGGAGCCGCGGGTGCTCGCAGCGGTGCGCGAGCAGCTCGCGTGCTTCGATCGCGAGAGCGTCGGCTGGCCGCCCCGGCCCACGGCGGAGGTTTCACCAGCGCGGAGAATCGAGCTGCTCACTCCGCTGCTGTGGGCCTTCGCGGTCTGGGCGGTGTTTGGGTGCCAGCATGAATGGCCCGGAGTGTTGGAGGAGGCGGGCGCCTTGGACGCGCGCGCCGTGTTCGACCAAGGCGAATGGTGGAGGCTGGGCACGGCGCTGTTCCTTCATGCCGATGTGGGGCACTTGATCTCGAACGTGGTCAGCGGCAGCTTCGTTTTTGCCGCGGTGCTCTCGACGATCGGCCGGCGGCGCGGGTGGCTGCTCCTGGCGCTCGCGTCGCTGGCGGGAAATCTCGCGATCACCGCGCTGAACTATCCCGGGCCCTACCGATCGCTCGGCGCCTCGACCGCGATATTTGCCGGGTTGGGACTGCTTACCGGTCGCGCAGTCCGCGTGCTCCGGTGGACGCACCGTCCGCGACGC
>JBGOXZ010000380.1:0-3123 GCA_041479395.1 Opitutaceae bacterium | reverse complement strand
GGGACCGCTGCGCGACATCGGGTTCAGGTGCGTTGACTACAATCCCGACGGCACGCGCATCGTCACGGCGAATTACTGGGGCGAAACGCAACTGTGGGATGCCGCCACCGGGCGGCCCGCCAGCGCGATTCTCTATCACAGCGGCGTAATTACAGGCGCGGCGTTTTCCCGGGACGGGAAATACCTGCTGACGGCTTCCAGCGACCGAACGGCCCGGGTGTGGGACGGCCACGACGGTTCGCCCGTGGGAGAGCCCATGTCCCACCGGGACACCGTCCGATCCGCTCAATTCAGTGCCGATGGTTCGCGCGTGGTAACTGCGTCAGGAGACGCCACCGCGCGCGTCTGGGACGTGCAGACCGGACAGCCCCTCACCGAGCCGATGGTGCACCCAATCCGGGTGGTTCTCGCCGTTTTCAGCCCCGACGGACGATTTGGTCGCACCGAAACCGCGGACTCACCCGCTGATCCGACCAAGTTCTGGCTCTGGTCCGTCCCGCCGCCGCTGCCGAGGGGCGAGCGCACGCCGCAGTGGCTGCTCGACCTCGCCACGATCTGCGCGAGCAAGACGGTGAACGACGAGGGCCGGTTCGTCGATGCCTCCGCCGCTATGGCGAAGATCGACGACGTCCGCCGCACGCTCGCCGCGCTGCCCGACGGTGCGCCCTACGTCGAATGGGGCCGGTGGGTTTTGAACGATCGCGCTGACCGCTCCATCGCGCCCGGTTTCACCATCACACCGGCAGAAGCGGAGAAACTGGCGGCGTCGCTGAGCGCACAAACACCCGCGAGCCCGTGAACGTAACCCACGAGAGAGCCGGACACCGAATTGTAGGAGCGTGCTTGCACGCGATTCAGTCCGACCGCCGCCCGCCATCGCCTGCCAGCAGGCTCCTACGTGGCCCAACCGCCCGCCGGCGAACGGCGGCCTTCCACTCGACGTCATAAGCGCAACATCGAATCAGGCGGCGCCGGCCGGCAGCTCATTTGTGCGAAGACGGATGGCGGTCCCAGCGGCTTCACCGTAGAGTGCCGGTGAACCATCTTCACTTTTCGTGATGAACTGCCCCCGCCATGTTCTCCGTCTCGCCGGCATGTTGGTTGCCGCCATGCTCGGTGCCGTCCGCCTCGCTGGAGCTGAAATCACCGTCTTTGCCGCGGCCAGCCTGTCCGACGCTCTGCGGGAACTGGCCGCGGCTTATGAGAAGACGACCGGCGACGCCGTGCGGCTCAACCTCGGTGCGTCCAGTCTCCTCGCGCGCCAAATCAAGGAGGGCGCGCCCGCCGACCTGTTCCTGTCCGCCGACGAGGCCAAAATGGATGATCTCGCCAAAGCCGGCCTCATTGCGCCGGCGACGCGGCACCGTCTGCTTTCCAACTCCCTGGTGATCGTGGTGGCGGCCGACAGCGAGCTGAAGCTCGCATCGGCGCAAGACCTCGCGAGCGCCAAGGTGCAACGGCTCGCGCTGGCCGAACCGGAGACCGTGCCCGCCGGCCTCTACGCGCGGAACTTTCTCCGGAAGCAAGGGCTCTGGGAGGCGGTCGTGGGCAAGACGGTGCCGGTGGAAAATGTCCGGGCGGTGCTGGCCGCAGTTGAGAGCGGCAACGTCGACGCGGGCATCGTCTACAAGACCGATGCGCTCATTTCCCGAAAAGTGCGCGTCGCCTTTGAAGTGCCGCCTGGCGATGGACCCCGCATCTCCTACCCCGTCGCCGTGGTCAGGGGCGGCGGCAATCCGGCCGGCGCGGCACGCTTCCTCGCCTTGTTGACCTCGCCCGCTGGCAAATCCGTATTCGCCAAGTACGGTTTCATCACCGAACCTTGAGCCCCGTGGGCGCATCCGTTTGTCATCGCGACACCTTAACCGGAATCATGCGATCAAACCATGATTTCGTTCCATTCCCCACCCAACCGTTTGGTGAGCACTGTAGGAGCCTGCTCGCAGGCGATTTCTCCTCTGCAATCGCGAGCAAGCTCGCTCCTACAAGTGCATCGTTCCGGCTTAAACCAAAGCGGGCTTGGGCGATTTTCGAGGAATGAACCTTCAATCCAACCCGTCATGCTGACCGTAGTGACCTGTCCTGCGAAGCCTTGGCGAAGCAGGAAGCATCCAGTGAAATATCGCCCGCAGTTTCGGCGCCGTCCTGCTGGATCCTTCACTCCGTTCAGGATGACAAACCGGGAGTTCATGAGCAGGAGGGCTGCAACAGCGGAACGGCGTGGCAATCCATCTGGACTCGACAAGCTGGGGCTGGATCGCCACGGCGTTCTGCTGCCCAGCAGAATGCTGACCAGCAGAACAGGCCTCGCGATGACAAGCCAAACCGACCACTACTTGAAATCCCCATCGATTCCTCTCCGTGTCTTTTGAAGTCTGGCAGGTCGCTTGGTTCACCACGTGGGTCGCCGCCGTCGGCACGCTGCTCATCCTTGCCCCCGGCGTCGCGCTCGGCTGGCTGCTGGCCCGGAAGGATTGGCGCGGCAAAACCCTCGTGGAAACCATCGTGGCGCTGCCGCTCGTGATGCCGCCGGTGGCCACCGGCCTCGTGCTGCTCAAACTGTTCGGTCGGCGAGGCGTGCTCGGGCGCTGGTTCGAACACGTCTTTGGCGCGAATATCGTGTTCACCTGGCGGGCGGTCGTGATTGCCACCGCCGTCATGTCTTTTCCGCTGCTGGTGCGCACTGCGCGCCTCGCCCTCGAGGGCGTGAATCCGCGGTACGAGCAGGTGGCCCGCACGCTGGGCGCCGGGCCGTGGCGGGTGTTCTGGACGATCACGCTGCCGCTGGCTGCCCGCGGGCTGGTGGCCGGCACGGTGCTGGCCTTCGCCCGCGCCCTCGGCGAGTTTGGCGCCACCATCATGGTGGCCGGATTCATTCCGGGCCGCACCGCCACGCTCTCGCTCTCCATCTACCATCTGGTCCAGCTCAGCCGTGACAACGAGGCCTGGGGACTGCTCGCAATATCAGTCGCGCTGGCCTTTGGCGCGCTCTGGCTGAGCGAAATCCTGCTGCGCAAAAGGCCGTCGCCATGAATCTCGACATCGCGCACCTGCATCTGCCGCTCACGGCCTTTGCCCTCGAAGTGAATGCACAGCTTGGGGCGCGCATCACCGGCGTCTTCG
>JBGOXZ010000379.1:0-3127 GCA_041479395.1 Opitutaceae bacterium | reverse complement strand
CTTCATGGCAGAGACTGCCAAGATCGTGAACCCCGACCGGCGCGTGTTGCTGCCCGAACTGAACGCGGGCTGCTCGCTCTCCGACTCGTGCCCGGCCGACCGCCTCGCCGCCTACAAGGCCGCCCACCCGGGCATCTATGTGGTCGCCTATATCAACTGCTCGGCGGCCGTGAAGGTGCTGAGCGATGTCATCTGCACCAGCGGCAACGCTGTGAAAATCGTGCAGCGCGTTCCGGCCGACCGGGAAATTCTCTTCGTGCCCGATCAGAATCTCGGCCAATGGGTGGCGCAGAAGACGGGCCGCGCCATGCGCCTCTGGCCGGGCAGCTGCTATGCCCACGTGCAGTTCACCGTCCAGGCGCTGGAAAAGGCGCGCCTGCGTTTTCCCGGCGCGCCCATTGTCGCGCATCCCGAATGCATCGACACGGTGCGCGATCTGGCCGACGAGGTGTGCAGCACGGAACTCATGGTGAAATTCGCGCGGGAACACCCGGCCCGCCAGATCATCGTCGTCACCGAAAGCGGCATGCTCCACCGGTTGCGCCGCGAGGTGCCCGACAAGACGTTCATCGCCGGCCCCACCGACACCTGCGCCTGCAATGACTGCCGGTTCATGAAGATGAACACGATCGAGAAGGTGCGCGACGCGCTGCGCCACCTCGAGCCGGCGATCGAGATTCCCGCCGACATCCGCGAGCGCGCCTACCTGCCCATCCAGCGCATGCTGGAATGGAGCAAGGGGTGAAATCCACCGCCCCGCCCCGTGCCATCCGCCGTGCGGCCAATGTGCCAGGGATGGATCGCAGTCTACCTCGAATCAGTCGCGGCCGCGACCCGTTCCGGGCCCGGCGGATCGTCCGGCTGAGCCTCAAACACGTACAAGTGATTCAGCCCGAGTTGGAATCTTGAATGATGCAGCAGCCTGAATCGAGGCCGTGCAAAGATGCGCTCCGTATCGGAGGGTTCGAAGCCGTGATGCTCATCCAAGGACATGCCATCAATCACCCGAAGCAGCCTCAGCACCGCGAGAATGCCGTCCACGGCCCTGCTCGGAACGGTCACCACCACCCTTCCACCGGTCCGCAGCAAAGCATGACAGGCTTCGGCCACCGCGCCCAGCTGACCCGGGGGGATATGCTCCAGCACCGCCAGCATGGTCACGGCATCCCACCCCGGTTCACGGGGGCGCACCTCGGGAAAATGGCCCTTTTCTATGATATAGCGGTTTCCCTGCCGGCGCCTCTGCAACAACGGCTCGACGCCATATCCATCGATTAGCCGCTTCCCCAAATATTCAAAGAGCTCTCCGTGATACGCCCCCACATCGAGCAAACGCATGCTGGCCGGCAGATGCTCCGCCGCCCGGCGAATTCTCCAGCGCTGCAGGACACGGTCAAAGCGTTTCATGGATCGATGTTCCATGACCCAACGCGCAGGGGGCAGCAAGCCGCGTGCGCTGCGCAGCGCCGGTGTGGCCCGGTATCAAGCTCCAATGTCCGTTGGATCATCACGCCGCTCATTGCGCTCAAGGATGGCCGCTGTAAACCACGGTTTCGTAGTCAATCCGTACGCGGCCGTCCTGTTGGTGTTCCTGAAAAATCCGCCGCAGCATCGCCCATCATGGGCGCATGGCTGCCGTGGCCCTCGGTGGGGGCGTGGGACGACGAAAGCAGCCGCCCCTTGAGCGACGCGAAATCCAGGGTCTGCGCATTGGGCAGCGCGTGCCGCCGGAATCCCGGTGCATAGAAGCGGGCCAAGGCCGCCTGGTCGATGCGCTCGTGCTTCACTTGGGCGTAATCGACTCCGTAGGTTTCCAACAGCGTCTCGTAGGCGCGCAGGAATGGCGTTGCATCCTGCAGGCGCCGGTTCCACACGAGCACGACCCGGCCGCCGGGCCGCAGGATGCGCCGGAACTCGCTCCGTGCCTTCGCAGGATCGAACCAATGGAACGCCTGCGCGACGATGACACAATCGACGCTGGCGTCCGGAAGCGCCGTCGCCTCGGCGGTGCCGTTCACGCTGTGAAAGCCCGGACAATCGCGCAGGAGTTGCTCCGCGGCCATCCGCATTTTGCGGTTCGGTTCGACGGCAAAAACCGGGTTGCCGTTCCGCAGGAACATGGCGATCGCGATGCCTGTTCCCGCGCCGACATCGCCGATCACCGTCTTCGGCGTCAAACCGATGTTCTCGCGCAGGATGTCGAGCACGCCGGGCGGGTAATGCGGGCGGTACCGGACGTAGTCGGCCACCCGGTTGGAGAAGCGCTGCGTCGAATCGAGGCCGTTTCGCGTCATGGCAGCGGGCATGAATCCGGTCCCGAAACGAGCCCGCGGTCACCGCAGTCCGAACAGCTGCTGCAGCACCATGGCGAGGTCCCGGCCGACGAGGTAGCCCGACCCGTGCGCCCGCACGAGTACCTTGGCGCGGTGCTGCACGACGGAGGTACGGTCCACTTCGAGGATCCTCACCTCGTTGTTCGCCGCGCCCCCGACCTCCGCCGGCAGGAGTGGCCGCCACGAGAAGGGCAGCCCGGTCCAGTCGCACGCGATCTCCCAGCCGCCGATCGGCCCCGCCGGCAGCGGCACCGTGAGGAGGCTCGGGTAGCGCTGGATGAAATCGGGCACCTTGCGCGTGGCGATGCGCAAACGCACCTGGGCCTTCATCTGGCTGAAATAGTCCTGAAAATCGTTCACCGCATGCTCCCGCCATCGGTTGTAGAAATCGAGCAGGTCAAAGCCCATCAGATTCATGCCGTTCCACAAACCATGCTCGTTGGGGCTGCCGAATCGCTTCCAGTGGTACCAGCTCTGGAAATCGCGCGTCATCATCACGCCCATCTCGAAATGCAAATGGGCCCGGTCGCGCGGAATCGCATAGCCGCCCGCCGAGTGGCCCATGGTGCCGATGATCTGGCCGCGCTCGACGTGCGCGCCCGGCGCAATGCCCGGCATCACGCCCGCGAGGTGCGCGTAGAGGCTGTAGACCGCCAGCGTCGCATCCGGGTGTTCGATCACAATGTAACGGCCGTAGCTGCTTTCGCCCGACCGCGTATTGACGTTGCGCACGACGCCGGCCATTGCCGCGAAGACCTGGTCGGTCGGCTCGCCGCGCCGATCGCGCCCCACCG
>JBGOXZ010000378.1:0-3141 GCA_041479395.1 Opitutaceae bacterium | reverse complement strand
TGCGCGTTCTGGAGATAGTCGTAGGCGTTGCGCAGGATGCGCAGGTAGACCGGATCGCCGGTCACCTGATAGGCCATCGCCACGCTGCTGAAGGTGTTCACGTGGCTGTAGGCGTGGACGTGATAAGCGTCCCGCGGCGCGGCGGAAGCGGCAAATTGGTCCCAGAAATGCGGGTACAGGTAGGTGTCCGCAAAACTCTTGTACTGCGCGTCGCCGGTCAACTCGTAGGCACGATAGACGTTCTCGGCCAGGGTGTACCATTCCGAGGGGCGGCCGTTCAACAAGGCGGAATTCGCCGGCGTGCGCTCCGGGGAAAAGCTGCGCATGGCCCACGCCATGGTCCGTTCGAGCAGCGGGGCCGCCGCCGCTACGCCCGCGTACCGCTGCAAGTCCACCAAACCGCACAGCAGCTTGTCATAGGAATAGAGACTCATGCGGCAGTCGCCATCGGCCTCGATGGTGTCGGCCCATCCGGCCAGAAGAAACGCCGCCTTGTCGCGGATCGCCTGGTCACCGGTCGCGCAGACCAAGCGCGCCATCCCGCTGAGCCACTGCCCGAAGACGATGTCACTATTGCGGGCCGCCCAGCCGCCGAGGGCTTTTCCGGGAGCCGGCAGTCCGGCCGCCACACGGTACCCGTGCAGGATGTCGTCGTTCGAGACCCCGAGGTAGAAGTCCCGCGCCGATTGATACTGGTCCCGCCACCGGCTCGCGCCCAACCGCACGCCGCGGTAGTCAAAGGGCTCCAGCATCGAATGCGGGGTCGCCGCCGGTTCGGCCCCGGCCGCCAAGGATCCCGAGATCGCCAGAGCGCCCGGCAAAGCGGCGGCCATGCGCAGAAAGTCGCGACGCGAAAAATCAGTGCTCATCTTCGATCCTTCTTCCATGTTTCAGGGTGGTGGCGCGCGGAGGAAACGGTGGCGCGGTGGTTTGCCCCGCGCAGCGCGGTCTCAAGTCCGCGAACGGGCTCGTCGGCCGCTCCAGAGCCTTCAACCATACTGGTGGCGGGGACGTGCGCCAATCGGAAAACCGAATATAATCAACGCTACCGTGCGTACGATCACCGCCGCCCCGCCCGCATCGGCCGACCGGGACGGCCCCCGACCCGGGACCGATCCACTCTCCGGGACACCAATGAGGACGATCACGCTTGTGCGCCTCGGGCGCCCCGCCCAAAGTTCAGGCAGGTTATGATCGAGGACCACCGAATCCGCTCCCCGAGCCGGTCCGGACGCAGTAAGGCGGCATGCCGGTGAGTGCCATCACGACACGGAGGTTGGCAGTGGTGGTGGCGGCGGCGCTGGCCGCTGGACCGTTACGGGCGCAGGAATACGCGACCCCGCCGCTTCCCGCGGAGCGCAAGATCGCCGCCGGGCCGTTCCAGCCTGCCTGGGAGTCACTGAGCGCGCACTACCAGTGCCCGGAGTGGTTTCGCGACGCGAAATTCGGCATCTGGGCGCACTGGTCGGCGCAGTGCGTTCCCGAGCAGGGGGACTGGTATGCCCGCTCGATGTACATTCAAGGAACGAAGCAGTACGACTACCACGTCGCGCATTACGGCCACCCGTCCCAGTTCGGATTCATGGAGATCGACCATCTCTGGAAGGCGGAGTATTGGGATCCGGAGCAACTCATGGAGCTTTATATCGCGGCCGGGGCGAAGTACTTCGTCGCCTTGGCGAATCACGAGGATAATTTCGACTGTTACGATTCGAAGTATCACGCGTGGAACTCCGTCCATGTCGGTCCGCATCGCGACATCGTGGGAACTTGGGCGCGGGTGGCGCGCGCCCACGGGTTGCACTTCGGGGTGTCGAATCATTCCTCGCACGCCTGGCACTGGTTTCAGACGGCGTACGGCTACGACGCCGAAGGGCCGCTCGCGGGCGTCCGCTACGACGCGTACCGACTCACCAAAGCCGACGGAAAAGGCAAATGGTGGGACGGTCTGGACCCGCAGGATCTCTATTGCGGACCGCACATCGTGATCCCCGACGGGTTCACGTCCATGAAAGCCGCGCAGGCCTGGCATGATGCCCACGACCTGCCGTGGACCGAGGCGCCGCCACCGAACGATCCGCATTTTGTGAACGAATGGTTCTTCCGCCTGCAGGACCTGATCGGCAAGTACGACCCGGACTTTCTCTACCTCGACAACACGGAGCTGCCGCTCGGACAAGCCGGCCTCGACATTGCGGCGCATTTCTACAACGCCAACATCGCGCGCCATCGCGACAGACTCGAAGCCGTACTGACGGCGAAGGGACTGCGCCCGGAACACCGGCGGGCGCTCGTGCAGGATTGGGAGCGGAGCGTGAGCGACGGGATTCAGCCCCACGCTTTTGAAGCCGACACGTGCATCGGGCAGTGGCACTACAAGAAGGACATCCAATACAAGACTGTCGGTCAGGTGGCGCGCATCCTGGTCGACGTGGTGAGCAAGAACGGTACCCTGCTGCTGAATATTCCGCAGCGCGGAGCCGGAACCATCGATGAGCGCGAGGTGGCTTTTCTCAAGGGTATGGCGACGTGGATGAAGGTAAACGGAGAGGGAATCTTCAGCAGCCGTCCCTGGAAGGTCTATGGCGAGGGTCCGACCCAGGTTCCGCGCGGCCGGGCCGCGGACCAGCCACTGCCATACACGCAGAACGACATCCGGTTCACGACCAGGGAAGGAAAGCTGTACGTGTTCGTCATGGCGATTCCGACCGAAACCGTCGCGGTCAAATCACTCGGCCTCACGGCCGGTCTCGCCCCGTCCATCGCGTCCGTCTCCCTCGTCGGTTCCAATGAGCCGGTCCGGTGGAAGCAGGACGAGGACGCCCTGAGAATCGAAAAGCCCGCCCGCATGCCGAATGCAGACGTGATTTCCTTCAAGGTCACCTTCCAGTGAAACATTGCATGACGTCATTTCCAAATCTGATCCCGGCGCGGCCGGTGATCCGGCTGCGGTTTCTGATACTGGCGGCGCTGGCCGTCGGCACCGCGTGGGCGGATGACATTCCGCGGCAGCCGGTCGTCATCGATCATCGCGACCGCACCGACTCCGTGGCCGACGTCCCGCCGCTGCTGCTGGGCAGCGCGTGGTACCCGGAACACAGCACGGAGCGCCAGTTGGAGGCTGATCTGGCGATGATGCAG
>JBGOXZ010000377.1:0-3147 GCA_041479395.1 Opitutaceae bacterium | reverse complement strand
CCATGACCGACAGGCCGATTTCGAACAGGCCGCTGAGATTGAGCGCGAACACCAGCAGCAGGGCCGCGAGCACGAACACAAACCCCGGCTCTTGCAGTTGAAAACCCCAGCCGAGCTCCCGCCCGCCTGCCCGCAGCGCGAGGAGCGCGCCGGCGAGTACCCAGAACGAGATCAGCACGCCGAGCACGAACACGAGGCCGTGCAGCGTGACCTTGCGGCGGTCGGTGCCCGCCTGGTTGACGAAGCCGAGAATCTTGATGCCGAGCACCGGAAAGACGCACGGCATGAGGTTGAGGATCAGGCCGCCGACAAACGCGAGGACCAGCGTGCCCAGCAGTCCACCGCCGGCGGCGCCACTCGCTCTGGCCCCGGGCATCTGGAGCGCGGAACCCTGCGCGGCGCCGGCAGCGCCGAATGGCACGTCGACCCGGATGCCGGGCACATCGCCCTTGCTCAACGCGAGCACGCCGAACAGGCGCTTGGCGTCGGGCGGTCCGGCGGGATCGATGGGCAGCGTGAATACCAACGCGCCGTCTGCCGCGGCGCGCGCCGGTTGCGGCTGCTCGTAGGCGATCAGCCCGTCGTCGGCAAAGAAGTGGAAATCGTCCGGCGTGAACGCCGCGCCCGCGGGCGGGCGGACGGTGAGGGTTGCGGTCTTGCTGGTGCGCGTGGCGGCGAGCTGCCAGCGGTCGGGAGCATGGGGCAGTTGCCAGCGCGCCGCGGCGAGTTTGTCGCCCCACTGCGGATGGGGCACCGGCGGCCCGGCGTCGACCGGCAGCGTAAGATCGAGCGCGGCCTGACCGGGCTTGCACACGTCCTGGCACATGAGCCACTCGACGGCGGCCTTGAGGGTGACGCTCGCGGCGTGTGGCAGGTCGGCCGGCGGGGTGAGCGTGACCAGGAGGAACACCTCGCCGTCGTAGCCGTTCCCGGTGATGTTGCCGCCGGAATCCTTCAGCACGTGCGGCACGGGCCACTGGATGTCGCCGGCCTGCCAACCGGGCGGAAGATGCCAGGTGATTTTTGTGGGGTAACCGGTGCCGGCGTTGATCCAATAGGTGTGCCAATGCGGGTCGTGGGCGAGGCGCAGCGCCACATTGAACGCGTGGCCCGGTTGCACACTGGCCACGGCCGGCACGAGTTCGGCCTCGACCGCACCGTTTTTCACGGGGGCCGCGCGCAGCAGACTGGGATCAAGGACGCAGGTCAGCGCGGCACAGAGGAAGAACGGGAACTTCATGGGAATGAGTCTAAGGGCGACGGTAGGAGGCGCAACCCGCTAAGATTCTTCCCGGAGCGCAAGGTTCACGATCAAAATTGTAACAGCTTTGATCGCCGTGGGTGAGACCCGGGTGGAGTGCCGGTTCCACTGAGTCCTTACCGCTTGTCATCCTGAACGGAGTGAAGGATCCAGCAGGACGGCGCCGAAGCCGCTGTTCTGCTGGCCAGCAGCTATCCGAAAACCCTGCTGCGCTGCCCGGTGGAGGGCGCTGCTCCGTCAGCGCCACTCGGGCATTTGGCGGCGACAGCGCGCCGCCCTCCAAGTTCTGACGGTTTTCGGATAGCCTCTTGTTTGGCTACGAAAACAGCGGCGGCATTGCCCGGGCGCGAAAGTTGTGCCACTGGTTCCGCCCATGAAGAAGCGCATCTTTGGTCGCACGGGTTTCGAGGCGGGCGAGGTCGGGCTGGGCACCTGGCAGCTTGGCGCCGATTGGGGCGAGGTCTCCGAGGACGCCGCCGTCGCCACGCTCCGCGCCGCGCACGAGGCGGGCACCAATTTCTTCGACACGGCCGACGTCTATGGCGCCGGCCGCAGCGAACGGCTGATCGGCCGTTTCCTGAAGGAAACGCGCGCGAGGATCTTCATCGCCACCAAACTCGGCCGTTTCGCCGATCCCGGCTGGCCGGCCAACTTCACCCGCGCCGCCGTGCGCCGGCACACCGAGGCTTCCCTGCAGCGATTGGGCGTCGACGCGCTCGATCTGACGCAGTTCCATTGCGTGCCGTTCGATGTGCTCAAACGCGGCGAGCTGTTCGGGTGGCTGGGGGAGTTGCAGACCGAGGGCACGATCCGGGCCTTTGGCGCCAGCGTCGAGTCGATGGACGAGGCGCTCTGGTGCGTCGAGCAGGAGGGCTGCGCCTCGCTTCAAATCATCTTCAACGTCTTCCGGCAAAAGCCGATCGCCGCGCTCTTCGCCGCGGCCCGGGCGCGTCGGGTGGCCCTCATCGTGCGGCTGCCGCTCGCCAGCGGGCTGCTCGCCGGCAAGTTCAGCAAGACGACGCGCTTTCCCGCCAGCGATCACCGCAACTACAACCGCGACGGGGGCAGTTTCAATGTCGGCGAGACGTTTGCGGGCCTGCCGTTCGAGAAGGGCGTCGAACTGGCCGACGCGCTCAAGCCGCTGGTGCCTCCCGGTTTCACGATGGCGGAGATGGCGCTGCGGTGGTGTCTCGATTTCGAGGCGGTGAGCGTGATCATTCCGGGCGCGAAGAATCGGGAGCAGGCGAGGGCCAACGCCCGTGCGTCGGGTCTGCCGCGGCTCGCACCCGAACTGCACGCCCAGCTCGCCGATTTCTACCAGCGCGAAGTGCACGCCCACATCCGCGGGCCGTATTAAGCGCTGGTTTCATAATGGTAGCCAAACTCGTGAAAGTTTGGACTTTGGTTGGCCCGGCGGACGACTCAGCCGGAATCATGCAATCAAACCATGATTTCGCTCCATTCCCCAACCGTTTGGTGAGCACTGTAGGAGCCTGCTCGCCCGTTCGACAGGCTCAGGGCCCCGAGCCGTTTCGACAAGCTCAAGGCCCCGAGCGTGTCGAGAGGCAGGCGATTTCTCCTCTGCATCCTCCTTCGCCGAGGCTACGGAGGACGGGTCGTGAGCACCTGTCCGCCGTAGCTTCATGCGAAGGCGGAAGCTCGTTCCTGCTATTGCATGATTCCGCCTCAGGCCGCGCCGACCGCCGCAACCGGCGGCCGATGCGAGGTCGCCCGGGCCAGGCGCGACGCGAGCAGCACGGCGGCGCACGCCAGTCCCGCGGCGAGCCCGGCCCAGATGCCGGTCGCGCCGAGCTGGGCCTTGAAGCCGAGCAGGTAGGCGCCGGGCAGCGCCACAAGCCAGTAGGCGATGAATGTGATGAAGGTGG
>JBGOXZ010000376.1:0-3150 GCA_041479395.1 Opitutaceae bacterium | reverse complement strand
GGCGTCGACACGAGCTGCCTCATGCACCTGAGCGGTCTCGCGGAGAAGGAAGGCCAGCCCGTGCAGCACCGGCATGTGGCCCAGGTGCTGCGCGACGCGCTCAAGAACGGAGGATTGCTCGCATCTTGAACTGTAGGTCGGGGTTCATCCCCGACCGTCGGGCGTAAAGCCCGACCTACAACCATGAAGACGCAGCCCATCGACCAGTTTGCCTGCGAGTTGCCCCCGGAGAAACGGCGGTCCGTCTACGAGAGCACCAAGGCCACGCACGAGAAGCGCACGAAGCTGCTGTTCGGACAGTATGGCGAACCCGACCGGCTGCGCCGGCTCGCGGGCGAGATCAAACAGCACGCGATCGAGAACCTCGACGCCCTCCTGCCGCGGGTGGAGGAGCGCCTTCAGGCCGGCGGGGTGCAGGTGCACTGGGCCGTCGACGCCGACACGGCCCGCCGCCAGGTGCTGGAGATCATGCAGCGCCGCGGCGCCACCCGCCTGGTCAAGGCCAAGACGATGGTCAGCGAGGAGATCGAGCTCGCCCCGTTCCTCGAGGCGCACGGCATCGAGTGCCTCGAGACCGACCTCGGCGAATTCATCGTCCAGATCGACCACGATCACCCGAGCCACATCGTGCGGCCGATCATCCACAAGAACCGCCGCGAAATCGCGGTGAGTTTCGAAAAGAACGGCCTCGGCGCGTACAATGACGAGCCCGAAGTCATCACGCGGCGCGCCCGCGCCTTCATGCGGAAGAAATACCTCGCCGCCGACGTGGGCATGACCGGCGCCAACTTTGTCGTGGCCGAGAGCGGTCGCATCGTGGTCGTGACCAACGAGGGCAATTCGCGCTTCAGCCTCGCCGCCACCCGCTGCCACATCGCCCTCATCGGCATCGAAAAAATCCTGCCGCGCGATCGCGACCTGGGACTCTTCCTCAACCTGCTGGCGCGCTCCGCCACCGCCCAGCAGCTCACCGTCTACACCGAGTTCATCCGCGGGCCCAGGGCCGCCGGCCAGCCCGACGGCCCCGAGGAGATGCACGTCATCTTCGTCGACAACGGCCGGACCGAGGTGCTCGCCGGCGAATGTCGCGAAATCCTGCGCTGCATCCGGTGCGGCGCGTGCATGAACGTGTGCCCGGTCTACCGGCAGGCGAGCGGGCACGCCTATCGCAGCGTCTATCCCGGCCCCGTCGGCGCCGTGCTCTCGCCGCTGCTGGCCGGCGAACACTTCCTGGACAAGGCCGACCTGCCGAAGGCGTCGAGCCTGTGCGGCGCCTGCCAGGAGGTCTGCCCGGTCAACATCCCCATACCCGACCTGCTCCTGCGGCTGCGCGACCGGGGCAAGCGCGAAGGCGCGGCCTCGCCCGGGCTGCCGCCGATGGGGCCGTGGGCGCTGCTCGCCTCGCAGCCGGCGGCATGGAAGGCCGCGCTGGTCGGCGGCCGGCTGCTCGACTACCTCCCGCCTGGTCTCGTGCCCGTGCCCGCCTTCCAGGCGTGGACGGCGAGCCGCACGCTGCCCAAGTGGCGCGGCGGAGAATTCCGAAAATGGCTGCGGCGAAGGAAAAGGTAGCGCCGGTCTGAGACCGGCGCCACGCAGGAGACGCCAACCGCTTTTCACTGCCAACGATCCTCTGGTTTGGCTCACCCCCCGCCTCCGCATGGCCGACTCCACCCCATCCTCCCGATTCGAACCGTTCATCCCGAACGGCGCGGTGATGCGCGAATTCACCCTGCGCGCCGTGCTCACCGGCACGGTGCTCGGCATGATTTTTGGCGCGTCGTCCCTCTACCTGGTGCTCAAGGTCGGGCTGACGGTGAGCGCCTCGATCCCCGTGGCGGTCATTTCCCTCGCGCTGTTCCGCGGCCTTTCCAAGCTGGGCGCGCGCGACGCCTCGATCCTGGAGAACAACATCTCGCAGACGGCGGGTTCCGCGGGCGAATCGATCGCGTTCGGCATCGGCGTGACCATGCCCGCGATCCTCATCCTCGGCTTCGACCTCGAGCTGACGCGGGTCATGCTCGTGGCTATCCTCGGCGGGCTGCTGGGCATCCTGATGATGATCCCGCTGCGCCGCGCGCTCATCGTGCGGGAGCACGGTGTGCTGAAATATCCCGAGGGCACGGCCTGCGCGGCGGTGCTCCGCGCCGGCGCGTCGCCCGAGTGCTGCGCGGCGGCCTCGCCCTCGGCCCAGGCTGAGATGCGCGCAGCCGAGGCGGCGGGTCTCGGCAAATCGCCCGGCGCGCGGGTGATTTTCACCGGTTTCGGCCTCGGCCTGCTGTACAAGACGCTCAACGTCGCGCTCAAGGGCTGGAAGGATATTCCCGAGAAAGTCTTCGGCGCGCCCTTCAAGGCCGGCTCGGTGGGCATGGAGATCTCGCCCGAGCTGCTGGGGGTGGGCTACATCATCGGGCCGCGCATCGCCTCGATCATGTGCGGGGGCGGCGTACTCGCGTACCTCGTGCTCATCCCCATGATCAAGTTTTTCGGCGAACGTCTCGCTGGTCCGCTCGCCCCCGGCACGATCCCGATTGCGGAGATGGATCCCCGCCAGATTCGCGAGGCGTACGTGCTCTACATCGGCGCGGGCGCGGTGGCGGCGGGCGGCATCATCAGCGTGGTCCGCTCGCTGCCGATAATCTGGCACGGGCTGCGGGGCGGGCTCACCGATTTCCGTGCCTCGCGCACCAATGGCGGCGCTGCCTCCGGCGCAGTGCCACGCACCGACCGCGACCTCTCGATGAAGTTCGTCGGCATCGGCTTGGTCGTGCTCATGGCGGCGATCATTCTCGCGCCGTCGCTGCATATGAATGCACTCGGCGCGATTCTCATCGTCGTGTTCGGATTCCTGTTCGTGACCGTCTCGTCGCGGCTCACGGGCGAAATCGGTTCCTCGTCCAATCCGATCTCAGGCATGACCGTCGCCACGCTGCTGCTCACCTGCCTGATCTTCCTTGTGGTGGGCTGGACGGGCGGCACCTATTACGTGACGGCGCTCTCGGTGGGCGCCATCGTGTGCATCGCGGCGTCCAACGGCGGCACGACCTCGCAGGACCTCAAGACCGGCCATCTGCTCGGCTCCACCCCGCGGCTGCAGCAACTCGCGATCCTCGTCGGGGCGCTGGCCTCGGCGCTGGTGCTGGGACCGATCCT
>JBGOXZ010000375.1:0-3211 GCA_041479395.1 Opitutaceae bacterium | reverse complement strand
GCGATCCATCGGCATCTGCGGAGCGAAGGGCTGGAACGGCAGTTTCACCCCAGCTACACGCGGATGGTGCCGGCGCACTACGTGGTCGAGCTCCAGCTCATCGGCTGCCCCGACCCCGATCCCACCTACACGCGCTTCTTCACGCCCGTGCGCAACGCCCTCCCCGCCGACCTCGACGTGATCGGCCGGAGCTACATCGGGGCTCTGGCGGACGAGACGGCGAAATGGCTCGGCGGCCTGCCGGAGCGCGAGCCGGTCGGCGTGTGCTTCTCCGGCGGGGTCGACAGCGGCTCCGTCTTCCTCACCGTCTACCACGTGATGCGCAAGCTCGGCCTGAATCCGGCGCGGCTCAAGGCGTTTACCCTGAACTTCGGCGACGGCCCCGATCTGCGCCAGGCGCGCGAATTCCTCGACCGGCTCGGGCTCGGCCTCTTTCTCGAGACGATCGAGGCCGATCCGGCGTCGCTCGACGCGGCGGAGACGCTGCGCGTCCTCGAGGATTACAAGCCGCTCGACGTCGAGTGCGCATCGATGGGGCTTGCCCTTTGCCGCGGCATCCGCGCCCGCTATCCGGAGTGGAGGTTCCTGATCGACGGCGACGGCGGCGACGAGAACCTGAAGGACTATCCGATCGAGGAGAATCCCGAGCTGACGATCCGCAGCGTCGTCAACAACCTGATGCTTTACCAGGAGGGCTGGGGGGTCGGTCGGATCAAGCATTCGCTCACCTACAGCGGCGGGCTCAGCCGAAGCTGCGCGCGCACCTACGCACCCGCCCGGCACTGTGGGTTCGAAGGCTTCAGCCCCTTCACGCGGCCGGCCGTCATTTCCGTCGCCGAGGGCATCCCGTTCGCGACACTCAGCAGCATGGCGGTCGACCGGCTCTACTCGCTCAAGGGCGAAATCGCCCGGCGCGGCATCAAGGCCCATTTCGGCGTCGACATGCCCGTCTTCGCGAAGCGCCGGTTCCAGCACGGGGCGATGCCCGTCGAGCACCTTCGCCGCCGGCTGGGCGCGCTGGAGTCCGACTACCGCCAGCAGTATCTCGCGATCTACCAGTGAGGGGCATGGTCTCGGCGTACCCAACGCGTGGCCGCACTGCTTGGATTCTCGCGCAACGTCCGCCGCGGCCCGCCGCACCCGATCCGAACGCGCCCCATGGCGTCTTCCTCGAACGGGAGCGCCTGGCGTCCGGCGCCGTCGCCGATTCCGGCGTCGTGCTGCTGGCCAACCGCGAGTGTCCCTGGCGCTGCCTGATGTGCGACCTGTGGAAGGACACCACCCGCTATTCCGTCCCGGAGGGGGCGATTCCACGGCAGGTGGAGTTTGCGGTTCGGACGTGGTCGGACTCGGGGACTCTCCCGGTGCAGGTGAAGCTCTACAACAGCGGCAGCTTCTTCGATCCCGCGGCGATCCCGCCGGCCGATTACGCGCCGGTCGCCCGGCGGATCGCTTTCGCGCGCAATGTCGTGGTGGAATCGCATCCGCTCCTCGTCGGAGATCGTGCCAGAGTGCTGCGCGACCTGCTGTCCGGATCGCTCGAGGTCGCACTGGGACTCGAAACGGCGCACCCGGAGGTGCTGGAAAAGCTGAACAAGAAGTTCGACCTGGCCCAGTTCGCGCGGGCCGCCGAATTCCTCGCGGCCGAGCGGATCGCGCTGCGCGCGTTCATCCTGGTGAATCCGCCTTTCCTTGACGAGCGGTCGGGTCTGGAATGGGCGGTGAAATCGGCCGAGTTCGCGTTTGCGTGCGGCGCGGGCGCGGTGGTGCTGATTCCAACCCGCACGGGCAACGGTGCGATGGAGCGGCTCCGCGAGTCGGGCGAGTTTGTTCCGCCGACCCTCGCGATGCTCGAAGCGGCCCAGCGGGCCGCGCTCGCGCTGGGCCGCGGCCGGGTCTTCGCGGATACCTGGGCCCTGGAGCCGTTCTCCGCTTGTCCCCATTGCTTCGACGCTCGGCGCGAACGGCTGGAGACGGTAAACCGGACGCAGTGCGACGTGCCCCCGGTCCGCTGCGCGGTCTGCGGCGCATCCTGAGCGCGAAACGCTGCGAAGTTGGCGCCTTGCGCAGACACCGCGCCCGTCGCTCCAGATCACAATAGTTGAAACCTGTCTTTTTGAATTCCACCCACGGTCTTGGGGGGCTGAGGCCGGTGCGGGAATTCCGGCCGCGGCATCCGGGCCGGATGTAACCTTTCTCGCTGGAGCCGGTTTTCAGGGTTGTCGCCGGCCCTTTCCCCGATGCCCCACGATCTTCGTTATGCCCTTCGGTCGCTGTCGAAAACACCCGGCTTCACGCTGGCTGCGATCCTGATCATTGCCTTGGGAATCGGCGCGGCGACCTCCATGTTCAGCGCCGTCGAGGCCCTCGTGCTGCGCCCGGTGGCGCTGCCGGGCTCGAACCGCATCGCGGTCATCTACGAGACCAACCTTCCCCGCAATATCCCGCGTTTCACCGCCTCGTATCCCGATTACTGCGCCTGGCGGGACCAGAGCCGGAGCTGGGAATCGATCGGTGCGGTGACCTGGCGCTCCATGAACCTGACCGGCGGCGGCGAGCCGGAGTATGTGGGCGTCCGAGCGATGACCGCGAGCCTCCTGCCGACGCTGGGCCTCGCGCCGGCGATCGGCCGCGGTTTTCTGGAGCAGGAAGACCGCCCGGGGCACAATCGCGTGGCGATCGTCAGTCACGCGTTCTGGCAGCGGCGCTGCGGCGGGCGGGCCGACGTGATCGGCCAGTCCCTGATCCTCGACGGAGCCAGCTACGCCATTGTCGGGGTGATGCCAGCGGGCGCGTTTTTTCCCGGCGGTCTGGAAGTCGCCATTCCCGCAGGCGCCGAGCCGGCGGCTGATCGCCGCTACAACCATGAGTTCGAGGTCTACGGCCGCCTGAAGCCCGGCGTGAGCCTCGACCAGGCCGACGCCGAGCTGAAAGCCATCAACGACCGGCTTTATGCCGGCTATTCCGACGCGGACCGCAGCTGGAGCACCGCGACGATCCCATTGGCGAACGAGATCGTCGGCCCGGACGTGCGCACCAGCCTTTGGGTGCTACTCGGGGCGGTCGGCCTCCTGTTGATCATTGCGTGCGCGAACCTCTCCAATCTGCTCCTGGTGCGCGCCGCGGCTCGCGCGCACGAGCTGGCCGTCCGCACGGCGCTGGGCGCCGGGCGCCGGCGGCTCCTCGGCCAGTTGGTCACCGAGAGTCTCGT
>JBGOXZ010000374.1:0-3220 GCA_041479395.1 Opitutaceae bacterium | reverse complement strand
GTTCGGTGCCGAACAGCCCGAAGTACTCCATCAGATTCTCCGGCAGCCGGCTCCGATCCACCCCCAGCGCCGCCAGCCGGTCCAGCAGTCCCATCGCCGTGGTCTTGCCGATCAGGCAGTCCGTGTGGCCGATGATGGCGATTTCCTTGGCTTCCTTGACGGCGCACGCCATCGCCAGCGATCGCATGGTACTGCTGAACGGACTGGTGATGATGTTGCCCGCGTTGCGCAGCCAGATGAGCTGCGACTCGGGGATGCCCAGCGCGTCGGGCAGCAGGCGGTTGAGCCGGGCATCGATGCAGGTCAACACGGCCACGGGCAGGTCCGAACTGGCAATGGCGATCGCGTCGCCGGCGACGGGTTGCCCGGCAATGGCGCGTTGGTTGGCGGCGAGGATGGTTTCGAAGAGGCGCATGGCGGCGCTGCGGCAGCCGTCTGTAGGAGCGAGTTTACTCGCGATTCCAGCCAAACATCACCTGCCAGCAGGCTCCTACAAGTTTGTTGGTCAGGCTTTGGGCGCCTCGTCCTTGCCCATGGCTTTGCGGAGGGCGGGCACCTGTTCGAGCAGTCGCTCGAACTTCACGCCGGTCAGGCTCTCCACCACGGGCGGCAACTGGCTGATAATCTGCGCCACGTCGCCGGTGAGTTTGCTGGCGCCGCCGCCGGGACCGCCGCCGGAGTTGATGATGACGATCTTCTCGGTCTTGGCGAGCGGCTCGCTGATCTTGCCGGCGAGCTGCGGGAGAATTTCGACGATCATCTGGATGACCGCGGCTTCGTTGTATTGCTTGAACGACTCGGCCTTCTTGCGCATGGCCTCGGCGGTGGCCACACCCTGGGCCTCGATGACGGCGGCTTGGGCCAAACCGCGCGCCTTGTTCGCTTCGGCTTCGGCGATGCCGGTGGCCTTGGCCACGTCGGCGCTGGCGAATCCGGTCGCCTTCGCGGCCGAGGCGGCACCGGCGGCCTCGGTCTCGAGCTGGAATTTCCTGGCGTTGGCCAGCGTCTCGACCTTGTAGCGCTCGGCGTCGGCGGGTTTTTGCACCGTGGCTTCGAGTTCGCGCTGCCGCCGCTTGATTTCCTGCTCCTGCAACTCGATCTGCTTCTGCTTCTCGATGATGCTGACCTGCACTTCCTCCGCCTTCACAAGCTGGCCGGTCTTGAACTTCTGCAGGTCGTAGGCGAGGTCGGCCTCGGCCTTCTTCTGGTTCACCGCGGCCTGGTACTGGGCCACGCTGGATTGGTAATTGCGCTGCGCTTCCGCGATCTTCGTGTCGGCCAGGAATTTCGCCTCCTGCCCGGCCTGCGTGGCTTGGGAGGACTTGATCATGGCGTCGCGGTCGGCCTCGGCCTGGGCGATCTGCGCGTCGCGCTTCACCTGGGCGATGCGCGGTTTGCCGAGCGCGTCGAGGTAGCCCTGCGTGTCGCGGATGTCCCGGATGGTGAAGCTGACGATGCCCAACCCCATGTTGGCCATGTCGCCGGCCGCGACCTCCTGCACCTTGGAGGCGAAGGCGTCGCGGTTCTGGTAGATTTCCTCGACGGTCATCGTACCGAGGATGGCCCGCAGGTGGCCCTCCAGGGTCTGCATGGCGATGTTCTTGATGTCCTCGGTGCCTTTGCTGAGGAATTGCTCGGCCGCGGTGGCGATGGAGATATCGTTGCCCTTGACCTTGATCTGCGCCACCCCGTCCACCTTCACGGGCACGCCCTTGCTCGTGTAGACCTCGGGCGTCTGCACGTCGATGGTCATCAACTCCAGCCTGAGAATGTCCACCTTCTCAAAGACCGGCCAGACGAAGACGCCGCCGCCCTTGACGATGCGGTAGCCGACATCGCGGACGGCGCCATCGGGATCGGTCATGCGCCGCTTGCGGCCCGAGATGACGAGCACCTCGTTGGGGCCCACCTTCGTGTAGCGGCTGGCCCAGATGCCGGCGAAAATGAAGATGACCAGCAGGATCGCGGCGACGCCGCCGATGAGGCTAAACCACGGCAGGTCCCCGGCCGCAAAAAAGGGCGTGAAGCTCATGGGTCGAAGCAGGGAGTTGTGAGTTGTCGTTTCAGTTCAAAGTTTGCACGTAAAACTGGGTGCCGACCACGCGGCAGATCCGGACCGTCTTGCCGTTGCCGATCGGCCCGCCGTCGTCCGCGCGCGCGGGCGCCGTGTAGCGCGTGCCGCCTTGCACATAGGCGATTTCCCCCACGCCGTTCGCCGGAATGGGGGTGATGACGGAGGCCGCCTGCCCGACGAGTGACGCCACGTGCGATTCGCTGGAGCTTTGCGTCCGCGCAAACATGGCGTTGAAGAGCAGGAAGACCAGCCACGCCACGACGCCGCCCCCGACGGCCGACAGCGGTGCGCTCGCCCAAACACTGCTGGTGGGCGGGATGCGGGTGAAGATCAGGCCAAACGCGCCGAACGCCGTGACAAACGATGCGAGCACCGTCGGGCTGAAAAAGGAGATGCCCGGCATGCCGCTGTGATCGAAGCCTGCCTCGACGTGTCCACCGGTGCCGACATCGGCATGGGCGTCGCTGCCGCCAAAGAAATGGCCGGCAACCGCGCTGATGATCGTGAAAAGCAGCCCCACCGCCAAGCAGACCGCGTAGATCAGGGTTTCCATAAAGCCACCGCGAGGTATTGCACCAACTTAAAAGTTTAAAAAGCCACCCAAGCAAGGACGAAACCGATTTGGTAAGACTCCCTGCCAACCCGTATCAGGAAGTCTTACCGTCCCCAGGCGGGCGCCCCACCCACGCCAGCGTTGCCAACGGACGCTCCGCCCGCACGATGGGCGCCATGCAATCGCACGAATTGCTGAAGGAGATTCTCCAAAAGATCAGTGCCAAGCAGATTTCCGCCGAGCTGGGGCTGTCCCTCTCCCTCATCTACAAATGGGCCGAGCCGGCCGCCGCGGGCAGCGGCGCCGTCAACCCGCTGGACCGCATCGAGCAGTTGCTGAAAATCACGGGCGACCGGCGCCTGGCGCAGTGGATCTGCGAACGCGCCGGCGGTTTCTTCATCAACAACCCGCGGGCGAAATCCCACGCGGTCCAGCTCATCCCCGCCACCAACACCATCGTGCAGGAATTCGCCGACCTGCTGGCCGTGATCGCCGCCGCCGCGACCGACAACGCCATCACCAAACCGGAGGCGGAGGACATCCGCGGCCGCTGGGAGGAACTCAAGTCGGTGACCGAGGAATTCGTGCGGTGC
>JBGOXZ010000373.1:0-3224 GCA_041479395.1 Opitutaceae bacterium | reverse complement strand
GGGGCGCTCGACGGCATCCCGGTCGGTCTGAAAGATGTCATCGCGGTCGAAGGCCAGCCGCTGACGTGCTCCAGCCGGATCCTGGCGAATTTCGTCTCCCCCTATGACGCCACGGTCACGCGCAGGCTCAGGGACGCCGGGGCGATCCCGTGGGGCCGGCTCAACATGGATGAATTTGCGATGGGCTCCTCGACGGAGAACTCCGCCTTCCGCCCGACGTCCAATCCATGGGATCTCGCGCGCGTGCCCGGTGGCAGTTCGGGCGGCCCGGCGGCCGCCGTGGCGGCGGGCGAGGCGCCGCTGGCGCTGGGTTCCGACACGGGCGGCTCCATCCGCCAGCCCGCGTCATTCTGCGGCGTCGTGGGCCTCAAGCCGACCTACGGCCTGGTTTCGCGGTACGGTCTGGTGGCCTTTGCCTCCTCGCTCGATCAGATCGGGCCGTTTGCCCGCACGGTCGAGGACGCGGCGATGCTGCTGGGCGCCATCGCCGGCCACGATCCGCTGGATTCCACGTCCTACCAGACGCCGATCCCCGATTACCGCGCGGAACTCCGGCGCCGGCGCGGCCCCTGGAAGCTCGGCGTGCCGAAGGAATATTTTGGCGCGGGACTCGACGCCGAGGTCGGCGGCGCGGTCCGGGCCGCCATCGAGTTCTACCGCGCGGCGGGCTGCGACATCCGGGAGGTTTCGCTGCCGCTGGCCTCGGACTATGCGATCGCGGTGTACTACATCATCGCCACGGCTGAGTGCTCCTCGAATCTCGCGCGCTACGACGGCGTTCGCTACGGCCACCGTTCGCAGGAGGCGACCGACGCGATCGATCTCTACTTCAAGTCGCGGGCCGAGGGTTTCGGCCCCGAGGTGAAACGCCGGATCATCCTGGGCACCCATGTGCTGAGCAGCGGTTACTACGACGCCTATTACCTGCGCGCCCAGAAGGTCCGCACGCTCATCCGCCACGACTTTATGCGGGCATTTCAGGAGGTCGACGCCTTGCTCGCGCCCGTGTCGCCCACCGCCGCGTTCAAATTGGGGGAGAAGTCCTCCAACCCGCTCGCGATGTACCTGAGCGACATCTACACGATCAGCATCAACCTCGCCGGCCTGCCGGGCATCAGCGTCCCGTGCGGCTTCACGCGGGGCGGCCTGCCCATCGGCCTGCAGGTGATCGGCCGGCCGTTTCAGGAAACCGACGTGCTGGCCATCGCGCACGCCTACGAGCAGGGCCATGACTGGCACACGAAGCATCCCAATCTTTGATTCAAGCATCGAGTAGCGAGAAGCGAGTATCGAGTATGCCACTGCTTCAACCGCCTTGCGTCTACTCGCTACCCACTACCCGCTACTCACTACTTCAAATGCAGTACGAAGCCGTCATCGGTCTCGAGGTCCACGTCCAGGTCAAGACGCGCTCGAAGATGTTCACGCGCGCGGCCGCCGGCTACGGCGAGCCGCCCAACACGCTGACCGATCCCGTCGTGCTCGCGCTGCCCGGCGTGCTGCCGGTGATGAACAAGGCCGCCCTCGACCAGGTCATCCGGGTCGGCCTCCTGCTGGGCTGCGAAATCGCGCCCGTCTGCAAGTGGGACCGCAAAAACTACTTCTATCCGGACAGCCCGAAGAACTACCAGATCTCGCAGTACGACCAGCCGATTTGCCGGGGCGGCGCCGTCGAGATCGAATTGCCCGGCCCCGCCCGCAACGTCATGGGCGGGCACAAACGGATTTCGCTGACGCGCATCCACCTCGAGGAGGACGTCGGCAAACTCAGCCATGCGGGCCGGGAAAGCCTCATCGATTACAACCGCGCCGGCACGCCGCTCATGGAGATCGTCTCCGAGCCGGCGATCCACACCCTCGAGGAGGCGTTCGCCTACCTCACCGCGCTGAAGATGGTCATGATCTACGGCGGCATCTCCGACTGCGACATGGAGAAGGGCCAGATGCGCTGCGACGCCAATGTTTCCATCCGCCCGGCCGGCGCGACCGCGCTCGGCACCAAGGTCGAACTCAAAAATCTCAACTCCATCTCGTTTGTCCGCGACGGCCTCGCCCACGAGATCAAGCGCCAGATCAACGTCGTCGAAGCCGGCGGCGCGGTGGTACAGGAGACGCGCGACTACGACGGCCAGACCGGAACCTCGCAATCGCTCCGCTCGAAGGAGATGGCGCACGACTACCGCTATTTCCCGGATCCGGATCTGATGCCGGTGAAGGTGGATGAACCATGGAAGGCGAGCCTCCGGGCGAACCTGCCGGAACTGCCCTTCGACAAGCAGCGCCGCTTTTTCGCGGAATACGAGCTGCCCTACACCATCACCTCGGTGCTGGTGCCGGACCGCGCGCTCAGCGACTACTTCGAGGAGGCGGCCAAACTCTCGGGACGGCCGCAAGCCGTCGGGAACTGGATTGCCAATGACCTGCTGCGTGAACTGGCGGTGGCCAAGTGTGCACTCGCCGACAGCAAAGTCCGCCCGACGCACATCGCGGGCTTGGTGAAGCTCGTCGAATCCGGGGTGATTTCCGGCAACATCGCCAAGGAGGTCTTCAGCGAAGTTTTCCAGACGGGCGAGGCGCCGGAGGCTTTGGTCGAACGCAAGGGGCTGCGGCAATCGACCGACACCGGCGAACTCGAACGGTGGTGTGCCGACGCCATCGCGGCCAATCCGAAATCCATGGCCGACTTCAAGGCCGGCAAGGAGAACGCGATCAACGCCATGAAGGGCTTCGTGATGAAGCAGTCGAAGGGCAAGGCCAACCCCAAGCTAGTTGACGAAATCCTCCGCCGGATGCTGGCAGGATAAGGCGAATTCGACAGCGGGAGCTCGGCGCAGCGTAGCCGCAGCCAAAGTGGCACGGGTCTCCCGACCCGTGTGCCGGATCCACGGGTCGGGAGACCCGTGCCACTCCTGAAGGGCAGAATATGCGCGCGGGAATACAGCAATTCGGGAGATGGCATTCCGGAGGGGAAACGCAGGAGGTCAGTCGGGAGGCCGATCTCGTTGCGCCCCGTCCCTCGGCGCCGCAAGGCGGCGCTCTTGCGGTCACCTCCCGCGGATCTCGGGCACCTCCCAGACAGGGATTTCGGCGGCGGATGCGCGGCCGCGGTTCCCCGGGGAACTTGACTTGCCAATCGCCGGCATCACCCCAGACTCGCCGGCGATATCCTCCGCCGGAAGTTGGCGGTGGAGTGTTCGTTGGCCATTTGACTCTTCGACCGAAGG
>JBGOXZ010000372.1:0-3225 GCA_041479395.1 Opitutaceae bacterium | reverse complement strand
GCCGCTCGGCTTCGGCCTCATTGCCCTGCGGCTGGTCTGGCACACCCCCGGGCGGTGGCGGGGACGGCTGCTCACGCTTTTGCTGGCCGCGGCGATCGTCCTCTTCGGCGTGTTTTCGCCGGTCGCGCCCGAAAAGTGTGTCGTGCCCGGCCTGGCGGCGCTGCTTGTCGCCACCATCGTGGGCGCGCCGGTCTTCACCGCCATCGGCGGCGCCGCCCTGATCTTGTTCTGGGGCGACGGCTCGCCCATCGCCACGATTCCCCTCAAGCATCACTCGCTCGTCACCAGCTCGTCGCTCCCCACCATTCCGCTGTTCACGCTCGCGGGATATTTCCTGGCGGAAAGCGGCGCGTCCCAGCGGCTGATCCGCGTTTTCCAGGCCCTGCTCGGCTCCTTCCGCGGCGGGCCGGCCATTGTGACGGCCCTGGTGTGTGCCTTCTTCACGTCGTTCACCGGCGCCTCCGGGGTCACGATCCTCGCGCTGGGCGGCCTGCTCATGCCGGTGCTGCGTTCGGCGCACTATTCGGAACGGGACGCGCTGGGGCTGTTGACCGGCGCCGGCTCACTCGGCCTCCTGTTCCCGCCGTGCCTGCCGGTGATTCTGTATGCCATCATCGCCGGCACCACGGTGGCCAACCTCAATGTGGCCAGCGTCGGCGCGAACAGCGTGACCATGGAGCGAATGTTCCTCGGCGGCCTGCTGCCGGGAATATTGATGGTCGTGCTGACCGCCTGGTGGGGAATCCGCCGGCAACCGCGGGAAGCCGTCACGCAACAGCCGTTCGCCGCGGCGGAGGCGGGGCGGGCGCTCTGGGCGGCAAAGTGGGAGTTGCTGCTGCCGGTGGTCGCGCTGGCGGCGTTGTTCAGCGGATTCGCCACGCCCATCGAGGCGGCGGCGGTCACGGCGGCCTACGCCCTGCTGGTCACGACCGTCATCCACCGGGATTTGCATCCGTTCAGGGATTTGCCGCGCGTGATGACCGAATGCGGTCTGCTGGTGGGCGGCGTGATGCTGATTCTCGGCGTCGCCCTGGGGTTCACCCACTATCTGGTGCTCGCCCAGGTTCCCGACCGACTGGCCGAGTGGGCAACCCACGCCATCACTTCAAAATGGCTGTTTCTGCTCGGCCTGAACGCCGTGCTGCTGATTGTGGGTGGTCTGATTGAAATCTACGCCGCCATCGTCGTGGTCGTGCCGCTGCTCGTCCCGATCGGCATCGCGTTCGGCATGGACCCCGTGCATCTCGGAATCATTTTTCTCGCCAACATGGAACTGGGGTTCCTGGCGCCGCCGGTCGGCCTGAACCTGTTGCTTGCTTCCTACCGTTTCAACAAGCCGGTCACCGAGGTCATGCGCGCCGTCCTCCCGATGCTGCTGGTGCTGCTCGTCGGCGTGTTGCTGATCACGTACTTCCCGCCCCTCACGACCTTCCTGCCGGGGCTGTTCGAATGAGTCGGCCGCAGCGCGGTGTGACCTCCTTTCGTCTCCGCGGGGCGGTTCCCCGATCAGTTCGTCTGGTGGGATGGCCGCTTACTCTCCTCTTATCACCGCGCCGCCTTGTTCAGAAAACTGCCCTGCGATGAAAGCAAGCGTGCTGCACGGAACCCTGCTCGGCGGCCTCATCGGGCTCGCCCTCGGCATCGGTGGCTACACGTTTGTCTACGCCAAGGGGTATTCCTACCTCTCCAACAACCCGCAGGCCTGCGCCAACTGCCACGTGATGGAGTCGCAGTATTCCGGTTGGATGAAATCGAGCCATCACGCCGTGGCGACCTGCAACGACTGCCACACGCCGCATGATCTTGCCGGCAAATACGCCACCAAGGCCGAGAATGGCTTCTGGCATTCCTTCTATTTCACCACCGGGGCCTACCCCGAAAACATCCAGGCGCGCGAGAAAAGCCGCCGGATCACCGAGGAGCAGTGCCGTCGTTGTCACGCTGACATCGCCGACGACATCCGTTCGCCGCATACCGGCGCCGGCGGGCTGTCCTGCATCCAGTGTCACGGCCATGTCGGCCATGCGCAATGAACGAGCCGTGGCTCCCCGACACGCCCCATCCGCCCTTCCCTCCGTCCTTGCCGACCGCCCCCCATCCGCCCGCCGAACGCCCCCGCCCTCTGTCGCCTCCGTGCCGGCCGTGTTGAACTGCAGTGCATTTTCCCGCCATGAAAAACCCCTCTGAATCTCCCACCCCATCCGCGTGGCGTTTCTTTGCCGCCGCCGTGGCCGCTGCGCTCGCCGCCGTCGCCGGCCTCGCGCTCCTGCTGAACATCTTTGAGCGCAAGCAGGAGGCGAGGAATCCGTTCTTTCGCGTCGTCGAGCTGACCGACGACACCGTCGATCCCGCGACCTGGGGCAAGAACTTTCCGCTGCAGTACGACGACTACAAGCGCACCGTCGACCAGGTGCGCACCAAGTACGGCGGGAGCGAGGCCCTGCCCCGTACGCCCACCCAGGCCGACCCGCGCTCGATCGTCGCCCAATCGAAACTCGAGGAAGATCCGCGTCTGCGGAAACTCTGGGCGGGCTATGCCTTCGCCCGCGACTTCCGGGAGGACCGCGGCCACGCCTACATGCTCGACGACCAGACCTACACCGAGCGCCAGCTCGCCGCGAAACAGCCGGGAACCTGCCTGCACTGCCACGCTTCGGTCTACGTGCCCTACAAGCAGCTCGGCGGCGGCGATCTCATCAAGGGCTTTGAAAAGATGAACCAGATGTCCTTCGCCGAGGCGCGCAAGCTCGTCACCCACCCCGTGGCCTGCATCGACTGCCACGATCCGGCGACGATGCAGCTGCGCATCACGCGGCCCGGTTTTCTCGAGGGCATCCGTGCGCTCAAGGCCGCCCAAGGCGTCAAGGACTACGACGTGAACCGCGATGCCACGCGCCAGGAGATGCGCAGCTACGTCTGCGGGCAGTGCCATGTCGAATACTACTTCAAGGGCCCGGAAAAGCGCCTCACCTACCCCTGGGCCAACGGCATCAAGGTCGAACAAATCATGGCCTATTACGACACCGCCGGGTTCAAGGATTGGACGCATGCCGACACCGGCGCGCCCGTGCTCAAGGCCCAGCACCCCGAGTTCGAGCTGTGGAACCAGGGCATCCATGCCCGCAGCGGTGTCGCCTGCGCCGACTGCCACATGCCGTACAAGCGCGAAGGCGCGCACAAGATCAGCGACCACCACGTGCGCAGCCCGCTGCTCAACATCAACCG
>JBGOXZ010000371.1:0-3233 GCA_041479395.1 Opitutaceae bacterium | reverse complement strand
TTGGCGATCCAGCCGGGCATGCGGCCGATGGCGAACATGACGGTGAACATGTTTTCCGGGATGCCGATGGCCCGCATGATGAGGCCGGAGTAAAAATCGACGTTCGGATACAGTTTGCGCGAGAGGAAATAGTCATCCTTCAAGGCCGCTTCCTCCAGTTTCATGGCGATGTTGAGCAGGGGATCGTCCTTGATGCCGAGGCTGGCCAGGGCGCTGTAGAAGCTCTCCTTGATGATCTTCGCGCGGGGGTCGTAGTGCTTGTAGACGCGGTGACCGAAGCCCATGAGGCGCTTGTCCGCCTTGCCCAGCTTGGCCTGCTCGATGAACTTGGTGCCGTCGTCGTCCTCGGCGTAAATGCTCTTGAGCATCTCGATCACCGCCATGTTGGCGCCGCCGTGCAGCGGGCCCCAGAGGGCGCAGACCCCGGCCGCGGTGGAGGCGAACAGGTTGGCGCCACTGGAGGCGACCATGCGCACGGTCGAGGTGCTGCAATTCTGCTCGTGGTCGGCGTGCAGCAGCAGGAAAAGATTGAGGGCTTGGGCGACCTCCGGGAGCGCGATGTAGGGCTCGTAGGGGGTCGAGAACATCATGTGCAGGAAGTTCTCGCAATAGGGCAGGTCGCGGCGCGGATGGATGTAGGGCAGGCCGCGGCTGGCGCGATACGAGTAGGCGGCGATCGTGCGCACCTTGGAGATGATGATGGCCGAGGTCTCCTCAAAGGTTTCCAGGTCGCGCTGGTGGTCGTTGGTGGCCAGATGGGGGTAGTACGAGCCCAGCGAATTCAGCATGGCGGAAAGGATCGCCATGGGATGCGCATCGGCCGGGAAGCCTTCGAACAGATGCTCCATGCTGGAGTGGATGGGCGAATTCTCCGTGAGCAGTTGGGAGAACCGCTTGCGCTGCGCCAGGATCGGCAGCTCCCCGTTGATGATGAGGTAGGCCGTCTCGATGAAGGACGAATGTTCGGCGAGCTGCTCGATGGGATAGCCGCGGTAGCGGAGGACGCCCGCCTCGCCGTCGATGAAAGTCACGGCGCTCTGGCAGGAGCCGGTGTTGCCGTAGCCCTCGTCGTAGGTGATGAAACTGGAATCATTGCGCAGGTTGCGGATGTCGATCGCCTTCTCGCCCTCCGTGCCGATGATCACAGGAAGATTGTAGTCCTTGCTGTCGAGCGTGAGCGTGGCTTTCGGAGTCATGGGTGCATAAAGATTCAATTGTTTTTCGGATGCAACCAAAGTTCGCGGCAAGTCCCTGCTGATTATCGGCGTATGATCCGACTCACCGGCGCCCGCCCGCGTCCGGTCACTGACCCGCCGGCCGCGAGTCCACGAGCTTCGCGAAATTGCGGTAGATCTGCAGTCCCCTGGCCTGGCTCTTCTCCGGATGGAACTGCGTCGCAAAGCAATTGCCGCGCGCGATGGCGCTGACGAACGGACCGCCGTAATCGCACTCCGCCAGCACGAGTGAGCGTTCGGCCGGCATGACATGGTAGCTGTGCACGAAGTAGAAGGCCTCGCCGTCGGCCCGCAGCCCGGCGCAGAGGGGCGAATCCGGCTGAAGGAAGCGCACCGTATTCCAGCCCATGTGCGGAATCTTGAACTCCGGCGCCAGCCGGAAGCGCCGCACCTGCCCCGGGAAAATGCCGAGCCCGGCGATCGCCCCCTCCTCCGAGAATTCGAACAACGCCTGCATGCCGAGGCAGACGCCGAGGAACGGCCGGTCTTCGGCCAGCCAGGCGCGCACGCTGTCCGCGAGACCCGTCGCGTTCAAGGTGGCCACGCAATCGCGCAGGGCGCCGACGCCGGGCAGCACCAAGCCGGCGGGCGCGGCGGCGGCCAGCGCCGCGGGCGTGCGGACCACCACCGGCCGCGCGCCCACGGACTCGAGGGCCTTGGTCACGCTGCGCAGGTTGCAGATGCCGGTGTCGATGACGGCGATCGGGGCGGGTTCAGTGTTCACGGTTGACGGCTCACGGTTCTTGTCATTCGCCATCCCAAACCGTGAACGGTGAACTGCAAACCGTAGACCTAAAGTTTCCCCTTGGTCGACGGCAGGCGGTCCGCCGCGCGGGGCTCAATCTGCGAAGCGGTGTCGAGCGCGCGGGCAAAGCACTTGAACACGGCCTCGACCACGTGGTGCGGCTCCTCGCCGTAGACGAGCTTGACGTGCACGTTGGCGCCGACGGTGTTGGCGAACGCCCGGAAAAACTCCTTGACCAACGCGAGGTTGAAATCGCGCACGAACATGGTCGGCGCGTTCACGTCGTAGACGAGGTGCGGCCGGCCGCCGAGGTCGACGACCACGCGGGCGAGCGCCTCGTCCATCGGCAGGATGAAGAACCCGTAGCGTTTCAGGCCGACCTTGTCCCCGAGCGCGGCCTTGAAGGCCTCGCCCAGCACAATGCCGACGTCCTCGACGGTGTGATGATAGTCCACCGCCACGTCGCCCCGGGCCTTCACCTCGAGGTCAAACAGGCCGTGCTTGGCGAACAGCGTGAGCATGTGGTCGAAGAACGGGATGCCCGTGTCGATCTTCGACGAGCCCTTGCCGTCCACCGCGAGTTTCACGGTGATCTCGGTCTCGGTGGTCTGGCGCGAGAGAGTTGCTACGCGTGCTTTAGCCATGCCTCAAGGTTCTCCTGCAGGACGAGCATGTCCTCGTCGGTGCCGACGCTGATGCGGAGGAAGGAGGAGGTCAAGGCGTGGCTCCCGAAATGCCGGACGAGGATCTTGCGGGCATAAAGGAAGTCATAGAGACTCCGGGCCACCTCCGGTCCGGTGCGGCCGGCGTGGTCGCGCGGCTCGGTGAAGAGGAAGTTGGCCTGCGAGGGATAGGTGAACCATCCGAGCCGGGTCGTCCATTGGCCGTAAACGCGGTCGCGCGTCGCTCTGGTCCTCCGGACCAACGCCGCGTAGTAGTCGGGGTCGCTCAGGGCCGCCACGGCAGCGGCCTGCGCGAGCCGGCTGACGTTGTAGCTGTCTTTCACGCGATCGAGCAGACTGATGACCTCGGGATGTGCCAAGGCATACCCCACCCGCATGCCGGCGAGGCAATGCGACTTGGAGAACGTGCGCACCAGGCAGAGATTGGCGTGCCGCGGCACGAGCGGCGCGGCGTTCTCCTCGGCGAAGACCGCATAGGTTTCATCCACGACCAGCAACCCGCGGAACCGGCGCAGGATCGCCTCGATGTCCGTCGTGCGAAACCCGACCCCGGTCGGCGCATTGGGCGAG
>JBGOXZ010000370.1:0-3255 GCA_041479395.1 Opitutaceae bacterium | reverse complement strand
CCGTTGGGCCGAGGCGGCCGCGCAGTATGAGGCCGCCCTCAAATCTCAACCCAATTACGTGAAGGCCCACTACGATCTCGGCATGGCCCGGCTCGAACTGGGAGACACGGCCGAGGCTTGCGCCCTCCTCGAGACCGCGCTCCGGCTCAATCCCACATTGACCGAGGCGCACTACAATCTGGCCAACACCCTCGTCGGGCTCGGCCGCCTGCCGGAGGCGATCGGCCATTACCAAGAGGCGGTGCGGCTCGCGCCCGGCCACACTGACGCGCACTTCAACCTCGGCAACGCGCTGATGCAATCGGACCAACCCGCCGAGGCGGCGGTGGAATACGAGGCCGTGCTGCAGCTGAGTCCCAACGACGCCGACGCCGCGCGCAACCTTGCAGCCGCGCGCGAACAGCTGGCAGCGCGGCGTTGAGCGCGATCGCCGCGCCGGTCAGTTGACGCTGCTGACAACGGCTTCCCCCAAAGGGGCCTGCACTTCCAGTCCATTCGCTGGCATCGTGCCCTGCGGCATGGCCGACGCCACCGTCACCGCGCTTCGGCGGGAACTCCGCCGCGAATTCGCCCTGGCCGAGGTGAAACACGCGCTGGCCGCCGAATTCCTGGCCCTCCTGCCGGCCTTCTTTACAAAGTCCAACAAAGGACGCAAAAGGGGAGCAGACGAAAACCCTGCTGGCTAAAGAAGCGGATTGTTTTCTTCGTTCACTTTGATTCCTTCTGTGGCTTCCGAAATGCAGACCCAACGCAAACCATCGTGGCTCCGTGCCCGGCTCCCGGGCGGCCCCGCCTATCACGCCGTGCGCCACCTCGTCGAGGGACACGGCCTGCACACCGTCTGCCAGAGCGCCCAGTGCCCCAACTTGGGCGAATGCTGGTCGCGCGGCACGGCCACGGTCATGATCCTCGGCAATATCTGCACGCGCTCATGCAACTTCTGCGCCATCCAGACCGGCCGCCCGACCGAGCTCGATCTCGGCGAGCCGGCGCGGGTGGCCGATGCCGTCGCCAAGATGAACCTGCGCCACGTCGTTCTCACCAGTGTCGCCCGCGACGAGCTGGCGGACGGCGGCGCCAGCGTGTGGGCTGCGACCATCCGGGCCGTTCGTTATCGCAATCCGCACACCGCCATCGAGGTGCTCGTGCCCGACTTCAAGGGCCACGTCCCGGACATTGACACCGTGCTCGATGCCCGGCCCGACATCTTCAATCACAACGTCGAGACGGTCGAACGGCTGCAAAAGCCGGTGCGCGTGCAGGCCCGTTACGACCGCAGCCGTTCCGTGTTGCGCCACGCCAAGTCCCGCGGTTTCACCACCAAAACCGGCCTCATGCTCGGCCTCGGTGAACACGCGGAGGAGATCGGGCAGACCCTGCGCGACGTTGTCAGCGACGGGGTGGAGATACTCACCATCGGCCAGTACCTGCAGCCCACGCGGCAGCACCTGCCCGTCGACCGCTGGGTGACGCCGGAAGAATTCCAGCACTGGAAAGAGTTCGGCCTGTCGATCGGCTTCGGCGTCGTCGAGAGCGGGCCGCTGGTCCGCTCGAGCTACCACGCCGACGAGCAGTCGCAGAAATACACCGGCGCGGAGCACCTCAACACGGAAAACGCGCTGGCCAGCGCCTAGTCTCCGGCCCGATCGCGGGCGCGGGACTCGGCCGCATCTTTTTGGTGCAATTCCCGGATTTCACGGGCAGACTCCGCTCATGAAATCCCGCCGCGAAATCGTCCAGAACTGGCTGCCGCGCTACACCGGCGTGCCCTTGAAGAGGTTCGGCGACTACATCCTCCTGACCAACTTCCAGCGCTACGTCCAGCTGTTCGCCCAGTGGCACCGCGGGCCGGTCCATGGCCGCGACAATCCCATGCCCAGCGCCACCGCGGGCCGCATCAGCATCATCAATTTCGGCATGGGCAGCGCCACCGCCGCCACGGTCATGGACCTGCTCAGCGCCATCCATCCCAAGGCGGTGCTCTTCCTCGGCAAATGCGGCGGCATCAAGCACCGCGCCGAGATCGGCGACCTGATCCTCCCCATCGCCGCCATCCGCGGCGAGGGCACCAGCAACGATTACTTTCCGCCCGAGGTGCCCGCCCTGCCCGCCTTCGCGCTGCAGAAGGCCATCTCGACCACCATCCGCGATCACGCCCGCGATTACTGGACCGGCACCGTCTACACGACCAACCGCCGCGTCTGGGAGCACGACGAAGCCTTCAAGAAATATCTCCGGAAAATCCGCTGCATGGCGGTCGACATGGAGACGGCCACGATTTTCATGACCGGTTTCTACAACGAGATCCCCACCGGCGCACTGCTGCTCGTCTCCGACCAGCCGATGACGCCGGAGGGCATCAAGACGGCCGAGAGCGACCGGCGGGTCGACGAGGAATACGTCACCAGCCACCTGCGCATCGGCATCGACTCGCTCAAGCAGCTCATCAACAAGGGCCTCACGGTCAAGCACCTGAAGTTCTGACGCGCGGCGCGATTCGACACTCCGCCATGGCTTCGACGGACGCGCCCAGGCGCCGGCAGCCTAGAAAGCAAGCGCCGCCTTCAACACCTGGCCGATCTTGGCTAGTTCCAGCTCGGCCCGGCGATCGAAGACCACGCGGTTGAGCAGCAGCGCGAACCCCACGCAGGCCCAGACGGTGATGAACATCAGGTGGAGAAAGTGCAGCGGCGTCCAGACGAACGTGAAGACGGCGTACAGCCCCGTGCCGAACACAATCGTCGCGATGACCGCGCGCGCGTCGACGTCGCGGAAGAGCAGCCCGGTGATGAACGCCGAGAGGATCGGCATGCTGAAGAGACCGAGCCAGCTCTGGATTCGCTGGATGATGCTCGGGGCTCCCTCGTACAGCGGCACCAAGACGATGGACAACAGCGCAAACCCGAAGGAAATCCACATCGACACCCGCGCGATATTGCCCTTGTTGGCGACGTACTTTTCGTGCAGGTCGCACACGTAGAGGGCGGCGGAGGAATTGAGGGTCGCGTTGTAGCTCGTCATCACCGCCGCGAACATCGCGGCCGCGAACGCACCCATGAGCCAGTGCGGCAGAACGTCGCCCACCAGGCGTCCGTAGGCCTGGTCGCCGATGTTGCCGTAGAGCTTGTAGGCGCACACGCCGGGAATCGCGATCATCGGCGGGATGATGAAAAGGCGGACGGCCGCCGACGCGTACACCCCCTTTTTCGCCTCGCGGATGGAAGGCGCGGCCAGGGCCCGCTGCGTGATCGTCTG
>JBGOXZ010000369.1:0-3266 GCA_041479395.1 Opitutaceae bacterium | reverse complement strand
GGTCGCGCCTAGAAAAACGCCGGTTGATAACCTCGAGCTGCGGAAACGGTCGCGTGGCGAGCTGGCTCTCCAACATCTCCAGGTCGTTCTTCATGGACGGCGTGTCGCCTTCTCCGACCCCAAGGAAGAGCCGTGCCGGCAGCGCCACGCCGGTGCGTTGGAGGCGGCCGGCGTGGAAGAGCAGCGCGCGGTCATCCCAGAAGAGTGACGGCGCACTTGCCAGAATCCGGTTGAAGAACGGGCGGCGCTGAAACAGCGCGTGCAACGCCAGGAGCGAACCGAGGGAATGGCCGGCGATGCCGCGCACATCTTCCCGCAAGGAATGGCGCCGGGCGAGTTCAGGCCAGAGCGTAGCCGTGAGAAAAGCGAGGAACGCGTCCGCCCCGCCGCTGCCCGGCTCGGTGGCGATCACCGTCGGTGTGTAATCGCGGATGCGCCGGTTGCCCGGCTTGGTGTAGCTCGCGCCGTAGCCCACGCCCACGAGCAGCAATGGCGGCACCTCGCTCCCCGCCTGCAATGCCCGATACGCATCGACCGCGAAACGAAACTGATCGTCGCCATCCATGAACATCACCGCCGGCCACGGCCCGGGCGCGTGCCTCGCGTCCGGCGCGGCGAGGTGAATGTGATAATCCGTGCCGTTCCCCGGGAGCCGAAACCCGGTCACCGCGGAAGCGTGGTTCTGCAAAGGCATGGTTTGGTTGGGTGCGAGGGCGCGACGATGCGCGGCGATTCTGCCCGGACCTCATTCAGACCGCCAAGTGCAAACCCGTCCTTCTGGAAGAAAAGCATCTCGCGCGTCCAAATCACTTTCGGGGTGGGAGCCTTCATCCATATCCCAGTGGCTGGGCGTCACGACGCCAAGGTGCACTACGCGGCTTTGCGTCCTTTGCTGGATTTAGCCCCGGGGATATTCCGCCGCGCCGCACGGTTTTGCTGGCCGTCCGTTTCTCCGGCGCGCTGCTGCCGGGCAAATCCCCAAGTCCTTGCTGGCGCAAGGCCCATCACGGACGCTTCTAAGCTCCACCTGTCCGGCTTTTTTCGGAATCGGCGCCGGAACACGGCTCGCCTTTGGGGTGGAGACGCGGAGAATTGCACGTGCCCCAGATATGCCCCGCGTAACATCGCGCCGATCCGCTGAGGATGCGGCCGCTCGGGCCCGGCCGCCCGTGTGCCGCGCGCCATTCTGCATTGTTCCGGAGGTCCCATGACTGCCCCCTGCAACGTCGGTGTCTGCGATGAGCCAGCAAGCGAAGCTGAACGCCTCGCCCGGCTCGACGAAGCGATCGCGGAGTATCGCCCGGTCCCGGGCGCCCTCATTCCGCTGCTGCAGATTGCCCAGGGTCTTTTCGGGTACCTGCCGGAAAAAGCCCTCAAGCATATTTGCGCCGGGCTCAATAAATCCTACAGCGAGGTGGCCGGAGTGGTGGGCTTCTACAGCTTTTTCTCCACCACGCCGCGCGGTCGTCACACGATTCGCGTCTGCCTCGGCACCGCCTGTTACGTGCGCGGCGGGAAGCGCGTGCTCGAAACCTTCAAGCACACCCTCGGCGTCGACGTCGGTCAGACCACGGCGAACCGGAAGTTCACGCTCGAAGTGGCCCGCTGTCTTGGTGCCTGCGGGATCGCCCCGGCCTGTCTGGTGGACACCGCCGTTCACCAAAGCATCAAGCCGAACAACATTCCCACCATCCTGCAGAAGTACGAATAGGCCTTTCCCTGCCGGGATTCCTCCGCCCGATAAACGACCCCCATGGCCAATGTCACGTGCCTCAACCTGTGCGCCGGCGCCGGCTGCGTTGCCTCCGGCTCAACGTCTCTCGGCGCGGCCCTGAAGGACGCCCTCGCCAAGCGCGGCCTGGCCGACGTGAAGGTCGTGGAAACCGGTTGCCTCGGGCCCTGCGCCGGCGGCCCGGTGCTCATCTGTCAGCCGGAAGGCATCCTTTACCAGAAGGTCGGGTTGGCCGACGTCGATGATATCGTCGAGCAGACGGTGCGGCGCGGCGCAGTGGTTGACCGCCTGGTGTGGCGCAAGGCGGAGACCGGCGAACCGCTGGTGCGCGTGCGGGACAACCCGTTCTTCAGCCGCCAGGTCAAGATCGCCCTGCGCAACTGCGGCCTCATCGATCCTCTGCGCATCGACGATTACCTCGCCCACGGCGGCTACGCGGCGTTGCGCAAGGTGCTCACCGCAATGAGCCCGGATCAGGTCATCGACGAGGTCAAGGATTCGGGCCTGCGCGGCCGCGGCGGTGCCGGCTTTCCCACCGGCCTCAAGTGGGAACTCTGCCGCAAGGCCCGGGGCGACGTGAAGTACGTGCTGTGCAACGGTGACGAAGGCGATCCGGGCGCGTTCATGGACCGCAGCCTGCTCGAGGGCGACCCGCACAGCGTGATCGAGGCGATGATCATTGCCGGCTATGCCATCGGCAGTGCCCAAGGCTACGTGTACGTGCGCGCCGAGTACCCGCTCGCGGTCGTGCGCCTCGGCATCGCGATCGGGCAGGCGCGCCAGCGCGGCTTTCTCGGCCCGAACATCCTCAGCACCGGCTGTTCGTTTGACCTCGACATCCGCATGGGCTCCGGCGCCTTCGTGTGCGGCGAGGAGACCGCGTTGATGACCTCGGTCGAGGGCAAGCGCGGCGAACCCCGCCCGCGCCCGCCCTTCCCGGCCCAGGCTGGACTGTGGGGCAAGCCGAGCCTGCTCAATAATGTCGAGACCTACGCCAACATTCCCATCATCCTCACCCGCGGCGCCGCTTGGTACGCTTCCTACGGCACCGAGCGGTCGAAGGGGACCAAGGTCTTCGCCCTTGCAGGGGCGGTGCGCAACACCGGTCTGGTGGAAATCCCCATCGGCACGCCGCTGGGCGACATCATTTACGAGTTGGGCGGCGGGATTCCCCACGGCAAGCGTTTCAAGGCGGCGCAACTCGGCGGCCCCTCGGGCGGATGCATTCCGCGCCAGCATCTTAACGTCCCGGTCGACTACGAATCGCTGCAGGAACTCGGCGCCATCATGGGCTCCGGCGGACTCATCGTCATGGATGAGGACACCTGCATGGTGGACATCGCGCGATTCTTCCTCGACTTCGTCCAAGATGAGTCCTGCGGCAAATGCCCGCCCTGCCGCATCGGCACCAAGCGCATGCTGGAGATCGTCACCCGCATCTGCGACGGCAGGGGCGAAGAGGGCGACATCGAGCGGCTTGAAGCGCTTGGTCGCATCATCCGGGAAACTTCCCTCTGCGGGCTGGGGCAGACGG
>JBGOXZ010000368.1:0-3273 GCA_041479395.1 Opitutaceae bacterium | reverse complement strand
ACATCGGTCACAGCGAGTATTTCACCGACCCGCACGGGGTGGTCTGGCTCGGCGAGGGCGGCGTGCTGAAGGGCGAGAGCCCGCCGCGATTGGCGTTTCTCCGGCGGATTTTGGAGGACGGGCCGGCGGACATCGATCCCATCGACCAATGGGAAGACACCCGCATGGGTGGCGTCGCCGGCGAATACTATCTGCTCTACTCTGGACACGAGGCGCCAATGTCGTGGACTTTCCTTCTGCCCCAAGGCAAGGCGCCCTGGTGGCCCCGCGCCACCACGTACAAGCGGCTAGTCGACGACATGCAATTCCACGTCGACATCATCGACACCTGGGGCATGACGATCACGCCCGTCGAGGGCGTGTTCACCACCAAGGCAAAGGACCGGTTCAGTTTCGTCGATCGCGACGGCCGTTCCATTCCGCTTCCGGGCAAACCCTATCTGGCGCTGCGCATCCGCCACGTGGGCGGAGCCGCGGCCGCCCCGGCGTCCGATGTCAATAGTGGGCCATGACGCGGATCCCCCGAACGCCCAGTCTATGAACGAACGGAATTGCGATTCCCGAACGATGGAGCGACCCTTGAAACCCATGCCGCGACTGTTCTTGGCGCTGCTTGCCGCCGTTGTCCTCGCCGCTCCGGCGCTCCGGGCCGCCGACGCTCCGCCCGTCGAGGTGCCGCCGCTCATGCTCGGGTCCGCGTGGTACCCGGAGCAGTGGCCGGAGGCCCGCTGGGATGCCGATCTCGCGCTGATGCAGGCGGCCGGCCTGCGGATGGTGCGGATCGGAGAATTCGCCTGGAGCAGCCTAGAGCCCGAGGAGGGCCGCTACACGCTCGACTGGATGGAGCGGGCCATCGCCGCCGCCGACGCGCACCACCTCGTGGTCGTGCTCGGCACCCCCACGGACGCGCCGCCGGCCTGGCTGACGTCCAAATACCCCGAGGCGCTCCGCGTGGACGAAAACGGCCGGCGGCTGCAGCACGGGGAGCGGCGCCAGTTCTCCTATACCAGCGCGAAATACCGCGAGTTCTGCCGGTTGATTGTGGAACAACTCGCCAAACGTTTTGGCCAACACCCCGACGTCATCGGCTGGCAGATCGGCAATGAGTACACCGAGGACTCGTTCGACAGCGAGTCCCGCCGTCTCTTCCGCGAGTGGCTCAAGGCGAAATACCAGAGTCTCGATGCGCTTAACCGCCACTGGACCACCGCCTACTGGAGTCAGAGCTACGACTCGTGGGATGAAATTCCGATGGGGACCGGCCGGGGCAATCCCGGCCTGCTACTCGACTACAAACGCTTCGTAACCGACGAGTGGCGCAGCTTTCAGCGCAACCAGCTCGACGTCATCCGCCGCTACGCCGACCCGCGGCAGATCATCACCACCAACCTCGGCGGCCTGGGTTGGGCGGACCGCTTCAACCGCCGCGAGATCGCCGCCGACCTCGACCTGATTTCCTGGGACCCCTATGTGGGCCAAGGCCACCTCGATCCCTACCGCATCGGCGCCACCCATGACCTGGTGCGCGGCTGGAAGCGCCGCAACTTCTGGGTGATGGAGATGCAACCCGGCTCGGTCGACTGGGCCGGCATCAGCAACTCCCTCGACAAGGGTGAAACCCGCGCGATGGTCTGGGAGGCCGTCGGCCACGGCGCGGATTGCGTCGCCTTCTGGCAATGGCGCAGCGCGCTCAGCGGCCAGGAGCAGTACCACGGGGCCCTGGTGGGGCCCGACGGCGGGTCGCTGCCCCTTTATGCCGAAGCCCAACAAACCGCGGCCGAGTTCACCCAGGCCGGTCCGGTCTTCGCCGGCACCGCGCCCGAATCGCAGGTGGCGATCCTGCACGATTACGACAGCCGGTGGGCCATCGACTTCCACCCCCAAACCCGGCTGTACGACCAGATCGACGTGTTGCTCGGTTATTACCGCGCGCTCCGCGACCAGACGCAGTCCGTCGACATCGTCGATCCCACGTTTCCGCTCGAGGCCTACAAGCTGGTGGTGGCGCCGAGCCTGAACGTCATCTCGCCGGACTTGGCGCGGCATCTGGCCGACTACGTGGCGCGCGGCGGCCACCTCGTGCTCGGCCCGCGCTCCGGCATGAAGGACGAATTCAACGCGTTGAACACCGAGCGCCAGCCCGGGCCGCTGGCAGCGACGCTCGGCGGGCATGTGGAGCAGTTCTACGCCCTGCTGGACGACGTGCCCGTCTCCGGCCAGTGGGGCAGCGGCCGGGCCACCATTTGGGCGGAGCAGCTTTCCACGGCAGGCCCTGACACCGAAGTGATGATGCGTTACGGCGCCAGCAACGGCTGGCTGGATGGCCAGCCGGCAGTGATCACCCGGCGCGTGGGCCGTGGCACGATCACCTATGTCGGCGCCGTCCTCGAAGCCGACCTGATGCGCGCCGCGACCAAGGCGATGGTGGCGACCGCGGGCGTGAACAGTCCCACCCTGCCGGTCCCCCCGGGCGTGGAGGTCTGCCGCCGCGCGGGCGAGGGCCGCGAAGTCTTCGTTCTCCTCAATTTTTCGCACCAAGCGGCCGGAATCACCCTGCCGCATGTGCTGGGCGATGTCCTCCATGGCGGCGAGACCCGCCAAATCGAGCTGCCCCCGTACGGAGTCGCTGTTCTTTCCCGCCCGTCGCCTGCATCCGCCCCCGCGCCAGCCCCATGAGCATGTTCGACACGTTTGGAAAATCCCGCGACACCGCCGGACGGAAGGAAAACACTCTGCGCAAGCTGGAGCGGTTGAACCAGGCGCTGCGGCACGAGGAGCCGGATCGCGTGCCGGTCAGCGACTTTTTCTGGGGCAGCTTCACCCGGCGCTGGCGCCAGGAACTCGGCCTGCCCGCCGACGCCAATCCTTATTACCACTACGCCCTCGACTGGATCACCACGGTGCCGAACATGGACCCGTGGATCCGGCCGTTCGCAACGCTCAAGGAAACGGCGGAGGAGGTCGTGGTGAAGACCGGGTTCGGTGCGATCATGCACAAGCACTTTGCGTTTCCGATGCCGGAGATGCGCGCGTGGGAGACGGACACGTTTGAAAAACTGGAGCGGGTCGAGTTCGACGACCCGCGCGACCGCCGGCGCTTCTTCGCCGCGGGCGACAACCAGATCGCTGGCGTCGGCGACGGGTTCGAACGCAACTCGCCGGCCTGGATCGACACGGTGAAGTCGCTCCGGCCCGACTTCCCGGTCTATGGCAGCATGATCGAGGTGAGCGAATGTCTCACCCGGCTGGTCGGGCAGGCCAACGCGCTGCTGT
>JBGOXZ010000367.1:0-3287 GCA_041479395.1 Opitutaceae bacterium | reverse complement strand
GGAGAAGATCGCCCCCTGCATGAGGGGAATCTGGAGGGTCGCAAAAAAGCCGGACGAAACGGTCCCGACCTGGGTCAGGGGCCACCGGCTGCGCTCCGCGACGGGCTGGCCTTCGATCATGAGCGGCATGATCGGGCCGAGAGCGTACATCGGGAGGTTCGTGCAGATCGCGGCGTGCCGGACGCCGGGGATGATCGCCAGCTTCGGGAGGAGCGCCCGATAGAATTCGCGGCTGCGGGCATCGTTGCCGTAGGGATTGTAGGGCAGTGCGAGGTACCCGGTGAAAAGCCCGTCCATGTTCCAGCCGACCTGACGGCGGACGAAGGTTCTTGCGCCCACACCAAACGCGGCGGCGCCGCCTACGAGCGCCAGCGCCAGCGCAAGTTCGACGACGATCAACGTGCGCTTCAGCCGCTGGTGCGAGGGCCCCGAGGTCGACGAACGCGAACCCTCCTTCAAGGCCTCCGCCGCGGGTGCGCGCGAGGCGAGCCAGGCGGGCGCGAGGCCGAAGGCCACTCCGCTCAACAGCGAACTGAACGCCGCAAAGGCGAAGACACGCCCGTCCAGCGGAATCGCGTAACCCTGCTCATTGTTGATGAGCAGCAAACTGCCGATGATGTCGTTCGACCACGAGGCGACGAGCAGGCTGAGCACGCCGCCGATGAAAGCCAGGATCAGACTTTCGACCAGCAGCGGGAACATTAGCTGCCGTCGGTTGCCGCCGAGGGCGGCGCGCACCGCGAACTCGCGGCTGCGACCGAAGGCGCGCGCGACCTGCAGGCTGGCGAGATTGGCGCAGGCGATGAGCAGCATGGCGAGGGCGATGCCGGTCATCAGCCAGAGCAGGCTGCGGCTGACGCTGTCCATGTTCGACTGCGCGAGCCCGACGATGCTCAGCCCGCGGCCGTTGTTTTCCTTCGGATAGGCCCGCTCCAGCCGGGCGGCGAGAGTGGAGAGTTCGGCCTGGGCCTGGCGGAGGGTCACGCCGGGCTTCAGGCGGGCGACCGCCTGCATCCAGGTGTCGGTCCGGTTGGTGCGGAAGCTTGGATGCATCGTGCGCGGCATGATGAACTCCACCGGGCCCCACACGAGCGGCGCTTCGAACGTCGCCGGCAGCACGCCGATGATCGTGTACGGCTGGGTGTTCAGCCGGACCGTGCGGCCGATGACATCGGGATCGCTGGCGTAACGCCGGACCCAGGCGCGGAACGTGAGGACGATGACCGGCGGTTTTTCCGGCTGGTCCTCGCCCGCCGCGAAGCCGCGGCCCAGCGATGGCCGGACCCCGAGGAGGTCAAGAAGGTCGACGGTGGCCGCCAGGCCGTTCACCTGCTCGGCGGGCTGGCCGGGTTCGCCAAACGCGTAGTTGTCGTTGTTGTAAATGGAAACCGCGGAGAACGAGGTGGCCGTCTCGCGCAGGTCGATGGCGTTGGCCGGGGCGTGGGAGCCCGTCTGCGACTGCCGCGAGGTGGCGAAGATGCGCACCAGCCGGTCGGCTTCGGGGTATGGCACGTTTCTAAGCAGAAACGCGTTCGCCATGCTGAAGGACGACGTGCTCAAGCCGATGCCCAGGGCGAGCATCAACACGGCGACGGCGGTGAAGCCGGGCGATTTGGCGAGTTGCCGGAGGGCGAAACGGAGGTCGTTCATGGGAAAAGGGAGCGAATGGCGGGTAGTGGGGAGAGGCTGGGGATGGGGGCGTGAAGGATTGAGGGAGGAAGGGAGGCTGCGGATAGGTTGGTTGGAGAGGCTCTCTACTCGCTACTCGATGCTCGCTACGGATTGTTCATTTGAGTTTCTTCAGGGATTCCCGGGCGGCGGTGAAACCAGGGTCCAGTTTGAGCGCCGCCTCGAATTCAGCCCGGGCGGCGGCCTTGTCGCCCTTGCGCGCGTAGAGCATGCCCAGGCGCCAGTGGGCCGCCGCGAGCCCTGGCTCGCGGCCCTGGGGCGAATACCGGAGGTACGCCTCGAGGGCAGTCGCGCCCCGGTCGAGCTGTTGGCCCGTGATCGCGGCCAGGCGGCCAAGCTGGTATTGCACCGGCTTGTTGTCGGGATACTGGGCCACGAGCCGGTCGATGACCGCGAATGCCTCGGCGTACTGTTTTTCGGAGACGTAGAGATCGGCCAGCCCCTGCGCTCCGCGCACCGGGTCGCGTTGGCGGATCTCCTCGGCCTCGGCCCGCGCCTTGTCCATGCCGCCGCCGACGATGGCCGGCGCATGCCAGTAGTAGCTGAGCCGCGCGGCGCGGGCGTCGAGGTTTCCGGGATCAAGCGCGACCGCCCGGTCGTAGGCCGCGAGGCATTTTTTGGCCCAGCCGATCTTGCCGAACACCGAGGCGCGTTGGGTGAGGACGCCGTAGGCGTCGCCCAGCACGTGGAAATAGAGCGACTTGGTCGCGTCGAGCGCCGTGGCCTTCTCCAGGAGCTTCGCGGACTCCTCGGGCTGGTTGAGGCGGAACGCGGTCCAGCCGAGATAGAACATGACCTCGGCATTCTGCGGCTCCGCCGCCGCGATCTTTTCAAACGCGGCGCGCGCCTCCGGGTATCGGCCGCTTTCGAACAGTTTCTTGGCGGCAGCCAGGGGCGTGGTGTTCGTCCCGGTGTCGGCGGCGCGGACGCGGGTCGTCCCGGCGAGCAAGCAGGCCAGCAGGCCGACCCTGGGCAAGGAGAGCAGAAGACGGGGATGAAAAATGCGCTTCATGGGAAAATCACTCGGCGCGCAGGGCGATGATCGGATCGACCTTGGTGGCGCGACGGGCCGGCAGCCAGCAGGCGAGGAACGCGACCGCCACGAGCAAGGTCGGGATGAGGATGAAGATGGCCGGGTCGCCCGCCGCCACGTTCACGAGCCGCCCGCTGAGGAAGACACTGATCCCGTAACCGAGCAGCCAGCCGACCGCGGCGCCCACGGCCACCACGGTCAGGCCCTGGCGCACGATCATCGCGACGACGGTGCGCGGGGCGGCCCCGAGGGCGAGCCGCACGCCGATCTCCTGCGTGCGCTGCGCCACCGAGTAGGAAAGCACGCTGTAGATGCCGATGGCGGCGAGCAGCAGGGCGAGCGGGCCGAGGACGGCGAGCAGGCGCGCCGGCATCCGGATCATGAAGAGATTGTCGTCGATGTGCTGCCGGAGGGTGCGCACGTCCCGGAGCGGCAGGTTTGCGTCGAGGCGGTGGATCACGCGGCGAACCCCGGCGGCCAGGGCGAGCGGATCGCCGGCGGTGCGGACCTGCAGCGTGAGGTTGCTGAGCGACACGCGGTCGCGCAGCGAAAAGTAGGTCATCGG
>JBGOXZ010000366.1:0-3296 GCA_041479395.1 Opitutaceae bacterium | reverse complement strand
TCGTCCGGCGTGTGGGCGAGATATTCCTTGAGCGCGGCCTCGCCGTCGTCGAGCCGTTGCCCGCTCATCGCCGCGGTCCGGCCGACCTGATAGGCGGCGTCCCATGCCTCCGGGTGACTGCGACGGAGGGCGGCGAGGGCATCGAAGGCTTCGACGAACTTCTTTTCGATCACGCTGAGTTCGGCGAGCGCGATGGTGCCGCGGACCATATCGCGCTTGCGAATCTCCTGGGCCTGGGCCCGCGCCTTGTCCAGACCACCACCAGCGATCGCCGGCGCCTGCCGAAAAAAAGTGAAGAGGGCGTAGCGGGCACTGAGGTTCTCGGGCTCGAGTTCGACGGCTTCTTCGTAGGCCAGGCGGCATTTCCTGGCGAGGCCCGGCTTGGAAAACAAGCCGGCTTTCTGCGCCGCCAGGCCGTAGGCGTCGCCCAACGCCTGATAATACGACGCGGACTGCGGCGCCAGGGCGGTGGCTTTCTCGAGCCATTTCATGGCCTCCGCCTCCGCGTTGCGCATGAGGGCGAGCTGGCCGAGGTGATAGGCCGCCGCCGCGTTGTTCGGCTCGGCGGCCGCCACCTGCTCGAAGGCGTCACGGGCCTCGGCGTAGCGCTTCGTCCGGTAAAGTGCCTGGGCCTCGTCGAACGAGGCGGCGTGGATGAGACCGGCAGTCGCCAGGCAGGTCAGAACGGAGACGGTGCGAAGGAATCCCGGCATGGCGGCAATGAGTGTGGGCGGAATGTGAAAGGTTCCGCCGCGGCTGTCCAGCAGGCAGCCCGGTGGCGCGTGTCCGGCCGCATGCTCACCGATAAAAAAGCCGGCAGCGTGCTGCCGGCTTCGGTAAGAGGCGCCAAGGCGTCAATTCTTTCCGACCCTTTTCGCCGCCTTGCTCTCAAAGAATTCGCGGAGAACCTCCATGCGTTTGCGCAGCCGCTCGTCCTGCTCGATCTCCTCGACGGTCCGCTGGGCTTCATTTTTGGCCATGAGCTTGCGGATTTTCTGGAGGGCGAGGTTCTGGAGCTGGCGCACCCGCTCGCGCGTGACCTTGAATTTCTTGCCGACTTCCTCGAGGGTCAGCTCGTCGTGTCCGTCGAGGCCGAAACGCATCCGGAGGATGTCGGCCTCGCGCCGGTCCAGCGAGTTGATCATGCGGTTGAGGTCGGACTTGAGGTTATGCTCCCGGACATTCTCGTACGGGCTGGTGGCATTCTCGTCGCCGACGATATCGCCAAAGGTGGCGGAATCGCCGTCTTCGCCGATGGGCGCGTCGAGCGAGGTCGGGCGGACGCTCACGGACTTGAGGTGGGCGACCTTGTGGGTGGGGATGCCAAGCTCCATCGCCACCTCCTCGTCGGTCGGTTCGCGGCCGAACTCCTCGGCGAGCGCCGTGGCTGCACGGCGCATCTTGGAGATTTTGTCGACGAGGTGGACGGGCAGGCGGATGGTCTTCGACTGGTTGGCCAGGGCGCGCTTGATGGACTGTTTGATCCACCAGGCCGCGTAGGTGCTGAGCTTGCCGCCCTTGCGCGGGTCGAAGCGTTCGACGGCCTTGATCAGGCCGATGTTGCCTTCGCTGATGAGGTCGAGCAGCGGGAGTCCGAAATCCTTGTAGTCATGGGCGATCTTCACGACCAGGCGCAGGTTGGCCTTGATCATGTGATTGCGGGCAGCGCGGTCGCCGCGGCGGATACGACGGGCGAGTACCACTTCCTCCGCGATCGTCAACAGCGGGGTTTTGGCGATCTCCTGGAGATAGAGCTGCAGGCCGCTGCGCTCAAGGGGATCAGGCTCGACTGGGGCCGGCTCCGGTCGATCGTGGAACGAGGGCGGAGCGTCGATCGTGGGCGATGGGGGCTGCAGCACTTCGACTTGGGCGAGGGCCGGTTCGCCGGTGGCATCGGCGGCCGGATTGGGGCGGAATCTGTAATACGGAGCCATGGTTCGGATGATTTCAATGATTAGACGCTTAAACAAGCCGCAGGAGGCAATCTTACATCAAGTATGAACTGAGCTAATCACACGGGTCTCCGGTATGCTGTAGCTTAATGCGTTCCACTCTGGGCCTGACCGACGGCGACTGGGCGGAACGGGGATGGTTACGCTCATGACCGCACCATCGTGACTCGGTTTCATTCGATTTTGGTGCCGAAACGGCGCGCCGGTGGATCGACAGCCCCTGCCGGTCACAGGCGCGCAGATTGACGTTACTGTCGAAGGAACGTAAGGCGGCGAGGGAGGCCATCCCGGAGGCGTAACACGATTGTTACGGTACATCGCCGTCCGCGTCCCGCCGTTGAGTCCCGGCGTTCGGAAAGCAGCGGTTCAGCGGGGATCACGCAACCGGATCCCGATTCACCGATGATGAGATGTGCCCCGATTAGTGAGCGTAGGGCCGGCGTTCTGCTAGCCAGCAGAACCTCGTTGCAGTTTTGTTCCGATCGGTGCGGGTAGAGCCCGACCTTGGTCGGTGCCCCTTTCCTCGAAAGACGGCGCGGACACCCGCCTCCGCCGAGGCTTCGGCGGGCAGGCAAGGTCCGGCCCTACGTTCAACTGCATGACTCCGGCGAAGAACGGCCTGCCGACATCCGCCGTCGCTCTTTGCGAGCTATGGCGGGACAGGAGCGGCCGCCCACGAATTGAGAGTAAACCCGGCGCCCACAGGGGGGAAAACCCGCACGGAGTGCGGGTTCCACCATGGCCGATTGAATCGTCCGGCTCAGAGCGCCTCGGCAATGGCCACGGCCTTCAGGAGAGCCGAGGCCTTGTTGATGCTTTCCTGGTATTCCAACGCGGGCACGGAGTCAGCGACGATGCCTCCGCCCGCCTGGATGTACACCTTGCCCTCCTTGAGCAGGGCCGTGCGCAGCGTGATGCACGAGTCGACATTGCCGTCGTAGCTGAAATAGCCGAGCGCGCCCGCATAGAAACTGCGCTGGAGCTGCTCCTGCTCGGCGATGATCTGCATGGCGCGGATCTTCGGCGCGCCGCTCACTGTGCCGGCGGGGAAGGTGGCGCGCATGAGATCAAACGCGGTCTTGTCGGGCGCCATCCGGCCCTCCACCTGCGACACGATGTGCATGACGTGCGAGTAGCGCTCGACGACCATGAATTCGGGAACGGTGACGCTGCCGTAACGGCACACGCGGCCGATGTCGTTGCGGGCCAGGTCGACGAGCATGAGGTGCTCGGCGCGCTCCTTGGTGTCGGCGAGGAGCTCCTCGCCCAGGGCGACGTCCTCGGCGGGGGTGGCGCCGCGCCAGCGCGTCCCGGCGATCGGGTGCGTGACCACGCGCCCCTCGG
>JBGOXZ010000365.1:0-3324 GCA_041479395.1 Opitutaceae bacterium | reverse complement strand
TCAATGGAGTTCCCGCCGGCCGCGCGGAAATCCATGTGGCTGAGGTTCGTGCCGGTGGGCAACCGCCGCACAAGGACAAACAACGCCACCGCCGCCGTGGTAATGAGGGTAATTTGAACCCGCTGTTTTCTGGTCAAAGCCGCAGTCACGGACGGTGTAGGTATTGCAGGACAGAATGAATAAAATCCACAGAATCAGCAGAGGCTGAATCCCCTCACCCTATTCCGACCGTTCTGTTCACTCTGTCGAAACTCCCTTCTGCATCTTCTCAACAAACTCCTCGACCGACCACTCGCTGCCGTCGGCGCGGTGGACGATGCGCCCCTGTTCGTTGATCAACAGCGTGGCGAGCGAGTGTTTCAGCAGGCCATCCTTGAACTCGGCGATCACGCCGAACTGCGTGAGCAGATCGCGGATTGCGGTCTCGGGGCCCGTCAGAAAAGAAAAGTTGCGGGTGTCGATCGCGCGCGCCGCGGCGTATTGCTTGAGCACGCCCGGCGTGTCGTACTCCGGGTCGAGCGTGATGGAAATGAGCTCGAGGTCCGGCACATGGGCGTTCCGCGCGTGCTGCTGCACTTCCATCATGCGCAAGGTCGCGGCCGGGCACATCGTGGCGACGGGGCAGCGCGTGTAGATGAAATTCAGCATGATCTGCCGGCCGCGGAAACGGCTGGCTGGCACCACGCGCCCGTCCTGGTCGTACAGCGCAAAGTCCGGCATGTTCTCTCCGATCTCGCGGTAGGCCTTCGTGCCCCGCGCGGCCGTGTCCTGCCGCAGCGTGTTGGCCGCGGCCGCAATGCGGCTGGTGGAGACCCGGTCGTCCGGCCAGATTTTCTCCAGGCGAAAGTCATCCCCCTGGCGCACGAGCTCAGCCCGGATGCGTTCGCCCGATTTCACGCTGGCCAGGTCGCCGGCGGCAGCGCGGAACTCCATCGTCATTGCCGGCATGAGTCCCGGGATCGCCTCGTGGGAGATCGTCAGCGTTTTGTGCTCGCGGTTGATCGCAACAATCTCGCCGTGCAGCGGATAACGCCGTCCGACCCCGCTGCTGCTTTCCGCGTTTGCCCCGGTCCGTTTCTCCGACCGCGAACAGGCGGCGCCCAGGATCACCGCCGCCCAGACCAGACTTTGCCGGGCTCGCCGAGATTGCCACCATCGCCTTTGCATCACGACACAGCCATCACCGGCGAAGGGAAATAGTCAAAAAGTTTGCCAAACCCGCCGGCCGGCATTCCGTTCAGCAGTTCATCGCTTCATGCCTGGATTCTTCCATCCCGATCGCACGTCTACCTACCAGCCTGCGCTGTCGTGGTTTGCCGCCGTCGGCGCCGTGTGGGTGTTTGTGCTGGTGGTGCTGGGCGCGTTCACGACCAGCATCGGCGCGGGGATGGCCTTTCGCGATTGGCCGCTGTCCAACGGCTCGCTCAATCCCACCGGCTGGCTGCAGAACGTGGCGTTATTCGCCGAACATTCGCACCGGCTGAGTGCGGCGATCATGAGCACCATCACCTTGCTCCTCGCCGTGGGACTATGGCGCAGCGAAGCGCGCGGCTGGCTGAGGCGCCTGGGCTGGTTCGCCGTGGCGCTGGTGCTTTTCCAAGCGGTCATCGGCGGCCTGCGCGTGCTGCTCGATCCGTATCAGGTCGCCGCGGTCGACACGAGCGTGGGCCGGTTGTTCGCCATGCTCCACGCGTGCCTCGCGCAGGTTTTCATCTGCACGCTGCTGGCCATCGCCGCGGCGCTGTCGCGGCCGTGGGTCGAACGCGCCCAGGGCGTCCCGCCTCGTCCCGGGACCGCCGCCTCGGCGTCGCCCGGCGCCGGCCCGCGCCGGCTGGGGATCATCTGCTGTGGACTGCTGCTCGGACAACTCGCCATCGCCGCGGTCATGCGACACAGTTTTGCCGGGCTGGCGATCCCGACCTTCCCCCTGACGCCCGAAGGCGGGCTCATGCCAGTGCACTGGGATTTTCGCGTGGGCATCAACTTCGCGCACCGGGTGATGGCGCTCGTGCTGACCGCGGCGCTCGTCTGGTTCGCGGTGGCCGTGTGGTCCGAACGCGCCGCCGGCGCCGGCCTGAGGGGCCTGGCTGCGTTGATGGTCGCGTTGCTGGCGACGCAAATTCTCCTGGGGGCGATGGTGACCTGGACGGGGCGCAACGCCTATCTCACCACCGCCCACGTGTTGGTCGGCGCGCTGACGCTGGCCACGACTTTCCTGCTGACGTGGGCAATGCATCGGGATGCCTTGGAGGTGTCCCATGTCCGCCCGAGTTTCCAGCCGCGGAATAGCGCGGCGGTGAGCCGCTTCCCCGTTCACGCATGAACCCCGGCATTCCTTCATCGTACGAAACGGCGGCGCGGGCCGGCCTGCTCGCGGAGGCGACGCCGCGCGCCGGTTTTTCCGACTATCTCGAACTCACGAAACCGCGCCTTAGTTTTCTGTCGATGCTCACGGCGCTGGTCGGCTACCTCGCGGCGCTGCCGGTCCGGGGCGGAGGGACGCTGCTTTTCGTTCTGCTGGGCACGGCGATGGCCGCGGGTGGCGTGGCGGCGCTCAATCAATGGATGGAAGCTGACACGGATGCACGCATGAGCCGGACGCGGACGCGGCCGATCCCGTCGGGCAGGGTCACGACCGGCTCGGCCTTCGTGCTGGGTTGGAGTCTATGCGCGGCCGGTCTGGCGGTGCTCTTTGCCAAGGTCAACGGTTTGTCGGCGGGCTTTGCGCTGGCCACCATGGTGTGCTATCTGGCGCTCTACACCCCTGCCAAGCGGTGGTCGCGCTGGTCGACCGAGATCGGCGCCGTGGCGGGCGCGCTGCCGCCGCTCATCGGCTGGGCGGCGGCCGAGGGGCGCGTGTCGACCCTGGGCTGGATCCTTTTTGGCGTGCTGCTCTTCTGGCAGATCCCGCACTTCATGGCCATCGCGTGGATCTACCGCCGTGATTACATCGCGGTCAATTTTCCGATGCTCTGCGCGCGCGACGCCGGTGGCGGCAAGGTCGCGGCGTGGTCGTTCGTGAGCACGGCACTGCTCGTCGCCGTCACCCTCCTGCCGGTGCGGTTGGGCTACTGCGGCCCGGCCTACGGCGCGGCGGCGGCCGGGCTCGGGGCATGGTTCCTCTGGCGCGCGCTCGCCTTTCTGCGCCGCGCGGGGCGGGAAATCGCGGCGCGACGGCTCTTCTTTGCCTCGATCTGCGATCTGCCGCTGCTGCTCGCCGCACTGGTAATCGACCGCTGGGTGTTCTAAGCCGGAACGATGCAGTTGAAAACAGGCGCACCGTTTGGCGGGATAGAATAATGAGAGAGCAGATTCTTATCCCCG
>JBGOXZ010000364.1:0-3372 GCA_041479395.1 Opitutaceae bacterium | reverse complement strand
GGCGCAAGGGCCCAGGTGGCCGCGAGGGCGGCGGACAGTGCAAGACGATTCATGAGACCGGGAAGGTTAGCGGCCCGCGTCAGCGCTGCAACTCCGCGGCGACAAACGGTGATCCAGCCGCGACCACCGGCCGTGGCGCACGTTGGCCGGTCGCCGCGTTAAACCCCTTTCCAAGCAACCCGTTTCCCTTCATTGATCAGTGAGCCGCCATGCAACCCACCTACGAACAACTCGCCCAGATGATCGATCACTCGCTCCTGCATCCGACCATGACGGACCAGGAGATCGAGGACGGCTGCCGGATCGCCGCCCGCTACCGGGTCGCGTCGGTCTGCATCAAGCCCTACGCCGTGAAGCGCGCGGTCGAATTGCTCCACGGCAGCGGCGTACGGGTGGGCGCCGTCATCGGTTTCCCGCACGGCAACAGCGCCACGGAGGCCAAGCGCTATGAGACCGAGCTGGCCTGCCGGGACGGGGCGGTGGAGATCGACATGGTCATCAACATCGGCAAGGCCCTGAGCGGCGAGTGGGACTACATGGAGGGCGACATCAAAGCCGTGTGCGACGAGGCGCACCGGCGCGGCGCAAAAGTGAAGGCCATCTTCGAGAATGATTACCTGACGAAAGGCGGCGCGGGCCTGACCAGCGATGACTTCAAGCGCCGGCTCTGCCAGCTGGCCGCGCGCGCCGGCGCGGACTGGGTGAAGACTTCGACCGGCTACGGCTTCGTCAAAGGCGCCGACGGCAAATACTCCTACCAGGGTGCGACAGAGCACGATCTCGCCTTGATGCGCGCCAGCTGCCCGCCGGAGGTGCAGGTCAAGGCCGCCGGCGGCGTCCGCGATCTCGACGGCCTGATCCGCGTGCGCGAACTGGGCGCCACGCGCTGCGGCGCCACCGCTACCGCCGCAATTCTCGAGGAATACCGCCGGCGCGAGGCGGCGGAAAAATCGCCGCCGCGGCAATCAGCCCGTCACTGAATCCAGTAGCTCGCCTGCGAGACCTGCCCAAGCGCCGACGGGCTGATGCGCGTGGCCTTGCTGGTTTCGGTGTCGAGAATCCACAGGCTGCGCTGGTTGGCCTGGCGCGCGGTGTAAATGAGATGGCGGCCATCCGCCAGCCAGCACGGCTCAATCGCATCCAGCGGTGCGTTCGACACCTGCCTGGCCTGCCGGGTCGAGAAATCGTAGACCCCGATTTGATAACGCCGGCCCACGGCCATGGTGAAGGCGACCTTGTTTCCGTCCCACCGGCACCAGTCGGGCTCGGCGCAGTAACCGCTGATATTGGTCAGCAGGCGCTGGGGCTGGGCGCCGACCGCCGCCGGCATCACATAGAGCTGGGGGCCGGGCTCGCAGGTGAACACCAGGCGCGTGCCGTCGGGCGACCAGCACGGCCCGGCCTTGACGGCCTGGCTGCGGGTGAGCCGCGAGATCATCCTGCCCTGCGCATTGCTCACGTAGATCTCGGAGTTCCCCTCGCCGCTCAGCACCATCGCGACCCGGCCGCCATCCGGACTGAAACGTCCGCCCATGTTGGTGCCCTGCACGCTGACGAAGAGCGCCGGCGTCCGCGTGGCAAGATCCAGCACATAAATGTCGGGGAAGCCGTTGCGGTAACTGGTGAAAATCAGGCGGCGCCCTTCGGGCGACCAGCGTGGGGTGATGATCTGCCGGCTGACCCCCGGCCAGCCCACCACGTCGCCGCCCCACAGGTCGGATGTCATGATTTCCATGCCGCTGCCGCGATTGCTGATGAACGCGATCTTGCCGGCGAAAAAGCCGCGCAGCTTGCTCGTGTGGGCTACGGCCACGTCGGCCGCCCGCAGGAGCGCCTGGCGCGCGTTGCCGCCGGTCACGACCTCGCTGTACACCGGCGCGCCCGTCGCCCCGCGGGCAATCTCCACCCGCACCTGCGCCGGACCCACCTGCGAGAAGCTGAGGTCGTACGTGGCGCCGCTGGCCACGAGCCGGTACGCGCCGTGCGCGCCGAAGGCCACCCGCGCCAGATTCGCCAGCTCGGGCGTGGAGGCGTTGACCTGAATGGTCGTCGCATTGGCGTCGAGGTCGATCACGACCTCGCCGACTCGTTTGCCGCCCTGGGCGAATGCCGGTGAGGCCGCCAGCACCGCCAGGAGGAGAGAGAGAAGACAGGAACGCATGGCAGGAAGAATTGGACAGACCGCGCCGGGCGCGGCGAGTTTCTTATTTACAGCCCGGGCCGCCTGCACAACGTAAATCCGCCTTTTGCGACGCGGGCCGCCTTGCTTGTGTTTGTCCGCTCGTTGCGCACCTTGCACCACTCCGCTGTGACCCCCGAAGCCATCAAGGAAGCTCTAAAGCAAGTGAAGTATCCCGGCTTCAGCCGCGACATCGTGTCGTTCGGCCTCGTCCGTTCCGCCGCCTTGGTCGACGGTACGGCGAAAGTCTCGCTGACGCTCACCACGTCCGACCCCCGGGTGCCCACCTCCCTCAAGGCGGAGGTTGAGAAGGTGCTGCGCGCGCTGCCGGGCGTGAAGGCGACCATCGTCGACCTCGCAGTGACGCCGGTGCGCACCCCTCCCGCCGCCGGAACCGGCGGCAATCTCGCCGGGAGCGGCGCGCCCAAAGGCATCAAGCACGCGGTCGCCATCGCGAGCGGCAAGGGCGGCGTGGGCAAATCCACGTTCGCGGTCAATCTGGCCTGCGCGCTCGCGCAGATCCTGGCGGCCCAGGGCCAGGCCGGCCGGGTGGGCCTGATGGATTGCGATGTCTACGGTCCCACGGTGCCGCTCATGATGGGCCTGAGCGGGCGTCCGGGCATCGAAGGCGACGGGGCCGACGCCATGCTCCTGCCGATCGAAAACCACGGGGTCAAGGTCATGTCGATGGGTTTCCTCGTCGACGATGACACGCCGGTCGTCTGGCGCGGCCCGATGATCATGAAGACGGTGCAGCAGTTCGTGCAGAACGTGAAGTGGGGCGAGCTCGAGGTGCTGCTGGTCGACCTGCCGCCGGGCACGGGTGACGCGCAGCTTTCCCTCGTGCAGACCCTGCCGCTCGATGGCGCCATCCTCGTCACCACGCCCCAGCTCGCCGCGACGAACGTGGCGCGCAAGGGCGGCCTGATGTTCCGCAAGGTCAACGTGCCGTTGCTGGGCGTGGTGGAGAACATGAGCTATTTCATCGATACCGCCGGGCACCGCCACCACCTCTTCGGCGAAGGCGGCGGCGCCCGCACGGCCGCGGCCCTCGGCACCATCCTGCTCGGCCAGGTGCCGCTGCTCCCGGAAATCCGGGCGGGGGGCGACGCCGGCAAGCCCGTGGTCGTGCACGAACCCGCCGGCGCCGCCGCGCAGGCGTTTCATTCGATCGCGCAAAGATTGCTTGACCG
>JBGOXZ010000363.1:0-3385 GCA_041479395.1 Opitutaceae bacterium | reverse complement strand
GAAGCTCCCGGAGCCGCGCCAACGCTCCTTCCGCTTTCTGCACGTCTCCACCGACGAGGTCTACGGCACGCTCGGGCCCGGCGACCCGGCCTTCGTCGAGACCAAACGCTACGAACCCAACAGCCCTTACGCCGCATCGAAGGCCGCGAGCGACCACCTGGTGCGCGCCTTCCATCACACCTACGGGTTGCCCGTCCTCACGACCAACTGCTCCAACAACTACGGACCCTACCAGTTTCCCGAGAAGATGATTCCCCTCATGATCCTCAACGGCCTCGAAGGGAAACCCCTGCCCGTCTACGGCGACGGCCGGCAGGTGCGCGACTGGTTGTACGTCGAGGATCACTGCGCGGCGATCTGGCTTGTCCTGCGTCACGGCCGCGTCGACGAGACCTACAACATCGGCGGCCTCAACGAGCAGCCCAACCTCGAGGTCGTCCGGACCGTCTGCCGCCTGCTCGACCGCAAGGCCCCGGCCGCCGGCGGCCAGCCCCGCGAAAGGCTCATTTCGTTTGTGCAGGACCGCCCCGGCCATGACCGCCGCTATGCCATCGATTGCGCCAAAATCCAGCGGGAGCTCGGCTGGGCCCCGCGCGAATCGTTCGCCACCGGTATCGAGAAGACCGTCGACTGGTATCTCGCGCACCGCGACTGGTGCCGCGACATCACCGACCAGCGCTACGCCCGCGAGCGCTTGGGCACCGGCGCCTGACGGTGCCGGCGCGTTTAAGGTTTAAAGTCTTTGGTTTTAGGTTATGAAGCTGCCACCCTATGGCATACCAATCCTTCGAAGAACTTGACGTATGGCAGTTGGCCCGGAAATTCGCGGTCGAGATTTACCGCGTTCTCGAGGGCTGCCGCGATTACAACTTCCGCAACCAGATCACAGATGCGGCGTGTTCAATTTCGAACAATATCGCAGAGGGTTCGGAACGAATCCACCGCAATGAATATGTCCAGTTCCTTAACTATGCGAAAGGTTCCGCCGGCGAATCGCGCAACCAGCTCTACCTGGCTGAAGATCTCGGCTATCTCGCCGCCGCCCGCGCCGAACAGTTGCGCGGCGACGGGCGATTGATCGGGGGCAAGCTTTACGCTCTGATTCGAAGTCTCGGCGGCCGGTAACCTTGCACCTTACCCGTTAGACGTTACACGCTTTCCTCCCTTGCAACGCAAAGGCATCATCCTCGCCGGCGGCTCCGGCACGCGGCTCTACCCCCTTACCATCGCCGTGTCGAAGCAGCTCATGCCCATCTACGACAAGCCGATGGTCTATTACCCCTTGTCGGCGCTGATGCTGGCGGGCATCCGGGAGATTCTGCTCATCTCCACGCCGCAGGACCTGCCTCTCTTCCAGCGCCTTTTCGGGGACGGCGCCCACCTCGGTCTCCAGGTCGCCTACGCCGCGCAGCCGCGCCCCGAAGGCCTGGCGCAGGCGTTTCACATCGGCGCCGACTTCGTGGCCGGCCATCCGTCCGCCCTCGTCCTCGGCGACAACCTATTCTACGGGCACGATTTTGCCCGCTCGTTGCAGGCCGCCAGCGCTCGCGCGGTCGGTTCCACCATCTTCGGTTACCGCGTCGCCAACCCCGGCGCCTACGGCGTGGTGGAATTCGCGCCCGACGGCCGCGTCCTCTCCATCGAGGAGAAGCCGGCGCAGCCCAAATCCCATTACGCCGTGCCCGGCCTGTATTTCTATGACGAACAGGTGGTGGCCCTCGCCCGTTCGCTCAAGCCTTCCGCCCGCGGCGAACTCGAGATCACCGACCTCAACCGCCTGTATCTTGAGCGCGGCCAATTGCAGGTCGAACTGCTCGGCCGCGGCACCGCCTGGCTCGACACCGGCACGCACGATGCCCTCATCGAGGCCGCCCAGTTTGTGCACGCCATCGAAAGCCGCCAGGGACTGAAAATCGCCTGCCTGGAGGAAATCGCCTTCCGTCAGGGTTGGATTTCTCGCGACCAGCTGCGCGCCCGCATCAGCTTCCTCGGCAAGACCGCCTACGCCCGCTATCTGGAGACGCTGTGACCGGGCTGATGGATCAGGCAATCTTCCCGTGGAAAGGGACGAATTCCGGCCGCGACCGGGTCCTCCAATCGTGAACTTGGGGAATCAGCCAGCCCACCCGATGCAGCTTTCGATCGTCACTCCCCTCTACAATCGCCTCGAGCTGACGCAGGCCTTCGTGGCGGCGCTGCCGGGCGCGCTGCCGCCGGGAATGGCATGGGAGTGCCTCCTCGTGGACGACGGCTCCACGGACGGCACCCGCGAATGGCTGGGATCCCTCCGGCCGCCATTCCGGGCGCTCTTCCATGAGCGCAATCTCGGCTTCGCCGCCGCCATCAACCACGGCGCCCGCGACGCCCGGGGCGAGATCCTCGCCCTGCTCAACAATGACCTGGTGCTTTCACCGGGTTGGCTGCCGCCCATGCTGGCCTCTCTGCGCCGGCCGCGCACCGGCCTGGTCGGCAACGTCCAGCGCCGCGTCGCCGACGCGGCCCTCGACCACGTCGGTATCGCGGTGGACACCGCGGCCAAGATCGCGCATGTGCGGGCGCTGCCGCGGCGGGCCCGCGGCACGCGCGAGGCATTCGCGGTCACGGCCGCCTGCTGCCTCGTGCGGCGCGCGGACTTCATGGCTCTAGGCGGATTCGACGAGGCTTTCGAAAACGGGGGCGAGGATGTCGATTTCGCCCTGAAATTGCGCACGCGCAGCCGGCGCACCGTCGTCTGCCTGGACAGTGTGGTGCGCCATCATGTCAGCGCCTCGCGCGGACCGACCTCGCTCCGCGACGAACGCAACAGCCGCCGGCTCTATCAACGCTGGCGCGACGCCATCATTCGCGAAGCGGCCCTGGCCTGGGCGCGGGAGGCGGTCCGCCCGGCCCGCGTGCACGCCGGCTTTGAGGCGCTGCGCACCGCCGCGGCCTGCCTGCCGGCGGCGGTGGGCCTGAGCCGGGAGCCCCCCGCCGTGGCCCGGCTGCATGCCACGCACGCCTTCTTTCGGGAGGAACTGCGCTGGCGGAAGCTTTTTCACGAGAGTGCCGGCGCCGGATTGCCGTGGACGCCCAGCCAGTGTCGCTGTGATCGCTTTTTCCTGGACGAGACCAACTCTGACACCGCTTGGCTCCGTGACCAGGCGGCCATCGAACTGCCGCCGGATTTTCCCGTGTCGAATCTCTTCCTTAACGGCTTCGTGCTACCGGCTGACCCCGCGCAGCCTGAATCGGCCGGCTCCCTCGGACTGCATATGCGGATCAACGGCGTGCAGACCGCCGAGGTGTTTCCGCTGCCAGATGACCATTTCAATTTCGGCATCGACGCACCCGCTTCGCTGCCCGACCGTCCGACGCGCATCGAAGTGACGCTGCTTGGTGTCGGGCG
>JBGOXZ010000362.1:0-3388 GCA_041479395.1 Opitutaceae bacterium | reverse complement strand
GATTGGTCGGCAGGTTGAGCATGAGCAGCTTGCAGCCGGGCTGCCACGCCGCGGCCAGGGCCGCCGCCGTGAGGGCGAAGCCGTCCGCCGCGTGCGTCGCCACCGGCACGCCGACGCCATGCGTCAGGGTGACCGAGGGATGATACGAAACGTAGCATGGCTGGTGGAACATCACCTTGTTGCCCGGGTTGACCAGGGCGCGCAGCGCGATGTCGATGGCCTCGGACACACCCACGGTGACAAGCACCTCGTTCTCCGGCTGGTACTGCACGTCATAGTGCTGGCCAACGTATTGACAGATGGCGCGGCGCAGCTCGATCAGGCCGAGGTTCGAGGTGTAGTGGGTCTTGCCCTTCTCCAGGGCGTAGATCGCCGCCTCGCGGATGTGCCAGGGCGTGACAAAGTCCGGCTCGCCGATGCCCAGCGAGATCACGTCCTTCTTTTTTGCCACGATCTCAAAAAAGTCGCGGATGCCCGATTTGGGCAGGGTGACGATGTGGCGCGCAATAAAACGGGTGGTGTCCATGGTACGGTGGTAGGCGGATGTGCAATGTAGGAAGCGTGCTTGCACGCGATGATCGCGACCAAGGTCGCTTCCTACGGGACGTCGCGCTCCACCATTGAGTTGGTCACGGTGCGACCGTCAATCGGCCGTTCTCCTCCGCCGGTCCATCCATCAGGTACCCCTGTTCCTTGTACGAACGGAGCAGGAAATGAGTCGAGGTGGACAGCACGCCTTCGATGGTCGAAAGCTTTTCGGACACGAACGCCGCCACTTTCTGCAGGCTCGATCCCGTCACGAACACCAACAGGTCGTACCCGCCGGACATGAGATAACAGGAGTCCACCTCGTCGAAGCGACTGATGCGCTCCGCGAACCGGTTGAACCCGCCGTCGCGCTCGGGCGTGATGCGCACCTCGATCACCGCTCGCACGGCCCCGGCATTTTCCTTCGACAGGTTCAGCACCGGGCGCCAGCCCAGAAAAATGCGCTCCTTCTTGAGCTGCTCCAGGTGGCGGTTGACCTCAGCTTCGGTCAGGTTCAGCACCTGCGCCATCTGCGCGGTGCTGAGGCTGCCGCCTTCGAGCAAGAGTTTGAGTACCGGATTCATGGGAAGCGGCGATGTTCGCAAAAACCCCGGGCAAATCCACTCTAATCTTGAGGACGCGGGCGGCGCGGGCGGCCTGCCTTCTGCGCCGGATCAAGCGTCGAAGCGTATGCGGGGCGCGGCGTCGCCTCCGGCTTCGACGGCGCGAGAAGCTGCGCCCCTCCCCGATCACCGCAGGCAAATACGCCCTCTGCGATTGATCTCCAAGCCGGATTTCCGGATAGGCGCCGGGGGGCCGGCCAGCCAAATCCGATCAGGCGTCAGGCCGAGGCCAGCGTCGGCTCCGCCGCGAGCTTCTCGGCCAGCACAGTTCTTGTGCAAAAATCGCCGAACTGTTCGTCCGCGGCGCGCTCCAACGCGTAGCGGCGCAGAATCGGCGCCACGGTCTCCACGATTTGGTCGGGCGAAAGTGACTCGGCAAACAACCGGTTGAGGCGTGTGCCGTTGTACTTCGCACCCAGATATAGGTTATACTTGTTGGGGGCCTTGCCGACGATGCCGATCTCGGCGAGGTAGGGACGCGAGCAGCCGTTCGGGCAGCCGGTCATGCGGATGCTGATGGCGTCGTCCCGCAACCCGCATTCGCCGAGCACCTCCTCGAGTTTTTCAAGGAGCGGCGGCAAGGCGCGCTCGCTCTCGGCCAAGGCCAGACCGCAGGTGGGCAGCGCCACGCAAGCGAGCGCGTTGAGGCGCAGGCCGCTCTGCCGGTTCTGTTCCGCCAGACCATGTTGCGCGAGGATCGCCTCGATCACCGGCTTCTGGGCGTCGGTGACGCCGGAAATGCTGATGTTCTGCGACGGCGTGAGGCGGAAGTCGCCCTCGTGCATCCGGGCGATTTCGCGCAGCGCGGTCTTCAGCGGCTGCCGCGGAAAATCCTGGATGCGCCCGCTGAGCACAAAGAGCACGAAAAACCACGATCCGTCGGCGGCCCGGTGCCAGCCGTAATCGTCGGCGATCCGGGTGAACTGGAACGGACGCGCGGGACCGAGCCGGAAGCCGGCGCGCTGCTCGACCTCGGTCTTGAACCACTCGATTCCGCGGTCCTCGATGGTGTACTTCAGCCGGGCATGCCGGCGGTTGACGCGGTCGCCGTAATCGCGCTGGGCGCAGATGACGGCGGCGCCGATCGCCGTCACCTGGTCAGGCGTGATGAAACCGATGACGTCGGCGAGGCGCGGGAAGGTTTCGGCATTGCCATGGCTCATACCCATGCCGCCGCCGACCGCCACGTTGAACCCGGCCAGACGCCCGTTCTCGACCACGGCGATGAAGCCCAGATCCTGGGAAAAGAGATCGACGTCGTTGGACGGCGGCACGGCAAAACCGGTCTTGAATTTCCGCGGCAGATACGCGGGGCCGTACATCGGCTCCTCTTCGGGTTGACCACCCGCCGCCAGTTCGTCGTCGAGCCAGATTTCGTGGTAGGCCCGGGTCTTCGGCAGCGCGAACTCGCTGAATCCCCGGGCAATCTCGTAGACCTGCTGGTGCACGGCCGAGCGCTCGGGATTGGGCGGCGCCATGACGTTGCGGTTCACATCGCCGCAGGCGGAGAGGGAATCCAGGAGAACGGTGTGCATGCCTTGAATGAGCGGTTTCACATCGCCCTTGAGCACGCCGTGAAGCTGGAACGTCTGGCGCGTGGTCAGCCGTAGCGTGCCACTGCCGCGCTCGTCGGCGAGCCGGTCGAGCGTCAGATATTGCGGCGCGGTGCAGCGCCCGCCCGGCAGGCGCACGCGCAGCATGAACATGTACGCCTTCTCCTTGCCGGCTTTCTTCAGCGTCAGCCGTTGATCGCGATCGTCCTGGAGGTAAAGACCGTGGAACTTGGTGATTTGCGCGCTCTCTTCACTGATGGCTCCAGTCGAGGCGTCAGCAAAATCGCGTTGCAGATCTCCCCGCAGATAATTGCTGCGAGTCTTGATGGCCTCGTTGGGGGAAAGCGGCTTGGTTGCATCGCTCTGCATAAATCTCCGAATGCATTATCATCTGTATTATTGGTAATGAAGTCAAATTGAACCTCTTAGTTATTGTGTCACGGTCGCTTAACTCCATGCAGCGCCTTTAGGAGGCCCTCGATCAGGCCGTGTCTTCAAACCCCATGATTCCGGAATTTGTCATGCTGAGCGCGGCGAAGCATCCAGCAAGCCGCCGCAGCGGGCTCCGGCGAGGTCCAGCTGGATTCTTCACTTCGTTCAGAATGACAATCCAGGTTTGAAGACACGCCTTAGCGGCCAAATCCCAGCTCCCGCCCGCACCGGAAGATGTGCGGAATATTCGAT
>JBGOXZ010000361.1:0-3390 GCA_041479395.1 Opitutaceae bacterium | reverse complement strand
TCGGGCATAAAGCCCAACCTACACAAACTGACCCACCACCGCCCGAACAACGGTGTCGACGCCGGCCCTTCCACCGGTTAATCTAACCACCTCCCCCTTTTCAACCCCGCCATGATGCTCCCCCTCAAAGCCTACGCCAAGGCGCGGGAGTTCTTGCTGACGCACGCCCGGCCCCTCGAGCGTGCCCGGTACCGATTCCATTTTGGCGGCGGGCCCGTTGCCGAGGCGCATGCGGCGCTCGCTGCTTTTCAAAACACCAACGGCGGCTTTGGCCACGCCCTCGAACCGGATCTCCGCCTGCCCGGCTCGTCCGCGCTCGCGACCTCCGTGGCTTTTCAACTTTTCCGCGAATTGGGCTTGCCGGTTGCGGATCCTATGGTGCGCGCCGCCGCCCGCTGGACGCAGTCGGCCTTCGACCGCACGCTCGATCGCTGGCCTGCCACCCCCGCCGGCGTCAATGACTGGCCGCACGCCCCGTGGTGGACGTGGAAGGGGCCGGGCGAACGCGGCTTCACCGCCAACCCGGGCGTCGAGCTCGTCGCCCATCTCTGGCACTACCATGCCGCCGCTGACCCCGGCTTTCTGGCCGATGTCGCGGGTCGCGTCCAGCAGCTCCTCGGCGCCCTGCCCGAGAAACCGGAAATGCACGACTTGCTGTGCATTCTTCGGCTGGCCGAAACACCCACTGCGCCCGCCGCCCTGCGCGATCAGGCGGCGGAATGCGCGCGTCGGGCCGGACTCGCCATCGTGGAGCGCGACGCCAAAGCGTGGGCCGGCTACGGCCTGCAGCCGCTGATGCTGGCGCCGCGGATCGATTCCCTCCTGGCGCCCCTGCTCGGCGACACGCTGTCCGCCAACCTCGACTTCATCATCGGCCAGCCGGGCGACGACGGGGCGTGGCCGCCCACGTGGAGTTGGGCCGACCTCTTTCCGGAAGACTGGCCGCTGGCGGAACGCGAATGGAAGGGCGTGCTCACCATGCAGACCCTCCTCACGCTACGTTCCTACGGCCGCCTCCCGATCGCCCCCCCGGCGTCCTCCACGCCGCCGTGAGCTCCCTGATCAAGCTCATCCATTGGCACGCCGCCGAGGCGCGGGAGCATGCGAGGCGGCTTAAGGCGGGCGGTTTCGCGGTCGACGCCGGGCTGCCATCGGCGCCGGTGCTCCTGCGCGAGCTGCACCGGAACCCGCCGGCGGTCGTCGTCATCTCGCTCGATCGCCTGCCCTCGCACGGGCGCGACGTGGCCTTCGTCCTGCGCGGTCAGGCGTCAACGCGCAACGTTCCGCTGGTGTTCGTCGGCGGCGCGCCGGACAAGGTCGCCGGTGTGCGCGCGAAACTGCCGGACGCGGCGTTCACCACTTGGGAGAAGATTGCTGCCGCGCTTGGTCGCGCGCTCGCCCGGCCGCGCCCGGCGGCACCCGCCGCGCCGGCGGGCGCGATGGCCGGCTACTCCGGCACGCCGCTGCCGAAGAAACTCGGCATCAAACCCGGCCTGAGCGTCGCCCTGCTCGGCGCCCCGCCGGATTTCGACCAAACCCTCGGCGTGCTGCCCGCGGGGGCGCGGCTGACAGAGCGCGCTTCAGGCGATACCGGCCTCGCGCTGTGGTTTGTGCGTTCGCGCCCTGAATTCGATCGCGGCCTGGCCCGGGCGGTCGCGTTGGGCGCCCGCCTGCCGGTGTGGGTCGTGTCGCCCAAGAAAAGCGGACCGCTCGCCGCCGACCTGTCCCAGAACGACATCCGCGAGGCGTGTCTCGCCCAGGGACTCGTGGACTACAAAGTGTGCGCCGTCGATCTCACCTGGAGCGGTCTGCTATTCCGATGCCGACGGAAGCCCTCCGACAAACTCAATCGATGAGCGAGACCACGCCAGCGGTGCGCATCCCTCCCGCCGCGCCGGATTGTGCGGCGGGAAGGATGCGCCGATCTTCCATCAATTTCGTTGCCCCAATCGGGTAGCCGATGGTTGGATCGGGCCATGCGATCGACCTTGATTTTCCTCGGCTTCCTCGTCGTGGCGGCGGCACGACTGACTGCGGAGACGCCGGAGCACGCCACGCTGCCCCTCGGCTCACCCGCCCCCGACTTCAGCCTGCCGGGCGTCGATGGGCGGACGTACTCCCTCAAGGACTTTGCCGACGCGAAGCTCCTCGTCGTGATCTTCACCTCGGTCCACTGCCCCACGGCCCAAGCCTACGAGGGACGCATCAAACAGCTGGTCCTCGACTACCGCCCGCACGGCGTCGCCCTGGTCGCGATCAACCCCAACAACGCCGACGCCGTCCGGCTCGATGAACAGGCCTACACCGACCTCGATGACACCTTCGAGTCCATGAAGATCCGCGCGGCCGACCGGCAGTTCAATTATCCCTTCCTCGACGACGGGCCGACGGAGGCCGTGGCCCGGCAATATGGGCCGGCGGCCACGCCGCATGTCTTTATCTTCGACGCCGCGCGGCGGCTGCGCTTCCGAGGCCGGATCGACGACTCCGAGCGCGAGGGTTTGGTGAAGAACCGCGACACGCGCAACGCCCTCGACGCGCTGCTCGCCGGCCGGGATCCGCCGGTGACCGAAACCATGGCGTTCGGCTGCTCGATCAAGTGGGCCGACAAGATCGAAGGCAACCGCCGCTGGCGGCAGCAGGTCGCCCAGGAGCCGGTGTCGCTTGAGCTCGCCGACGCCGCGGCGCTCCGCGAATTGCGCGCCAACAAGTCCGGCAAGATCCGGGTGGTCAACCTCTGGGCGACGTGGTGCGGGCCGTGCGTCTCGGAGTTCGACCAGTTGGTCGAGACCAACCTGATCTACCGCAACCGCGACTTCGAGCTGATCACGGTCGCGGCGCAGTTTCCGGACGAGAAGGACAAGGTGCTCAAGTTCCTCCAGCAGCACCACGCCTCGACGCGAAATCTGCTCTTCGGCGAGACCGACAAGTACAAGCTGATGGCGGCGCTGGATCCCGAGTGGAACGGCGCCCTGCCCCACACCCTCGTGCTTGGCGCGGATGGCACGGTGCTTTACCGCCAGACCGGCGAGCTGGACTTCCTCAAGCTCCGCCGCGTGCTCGTGCCCGCCTTGAACCGGCTCACCGCCTGGGGTGGCCTGAGCCCGATCAAGTGAGTCTGCCGGAATGGCGGGTGTTCTAGGTGTGAGTCGTCAGGACGTTGTCCTTTTTTTCGCGAGAGTTCGCCACGTTCGATTGCTCAATCCCCATCGAGGGAATCTCTTGCGGGGCTTGAGCAATCAAACATGGCTAAAGTGGGGGACAACCTCCTGAAACTTCACAGCTAGGTCTGCTCCAGCAGCTCGACCTCGTAGCCATCGGGATCGGTCACGAAGGCCATGCGCCGGCCGGTCGGAAACGTCTGGCGCCAGTGATCGGGCCAGATCTGGT
>JBGOXZ010000360.1:0-3395 GCA_041479395.1 Opitutaceae bacterium | reverse complement strand
TCCCTGCGGACGTCGGCCAGCCCGCACGGAGTGCGGGCTCCACCTTTCAGTGGCGCCGAGGCTGCTCCCATTTCGAAGGTCATCTGCATGGTTGCGGCTTAATCTATTTCTCCATGAAAAACCTCTTTTCATTTCTCGCCGTGGCGGCGCTGGTGACCGCCTGCCAGCACGGCGCGGGGTCAACCGCGCCGCGGTGGACCGCCGCGGAGAAGTTCGCGGAATTTTCCTCAGCCGGCTACGTCGTGCGCAACAACGTCTGGGGCCAGGACCCCGGCCCGCAGACCATCTGGGCGGACTCGCACGCACGGTGGGGCGTGCACGCCGACCATCCCGACACCACCGGCATCAAAGCCTACCCGCACGCGGGCCGCGAGGTACATAAGCGCCTGAGCGGATTCCAGGCGTGCGCGAGCCGCTTCAGCGTCACCGTGCCCGGCGCCGGCAGCTACAACACGGCCTACGACGTCTGGTGCGAGAAGCACGCCTACGAAATCATGCTCTGGATGAACTGGCACGGGAAGATGGGGCCCATCGCCCGGTCGTGGGATGCCACCGGCAAGCCGGCGGTGGAGGTCGCCGGCGTCACCGTCGGCGGCCACACCTGGGAGGTCTACAAAGGGACCAACGGCGCCAACGTGGTCATTTCCTTCCTGCGCACCAGCCCCGCCACGGCCGGCGAGGTGGACGTCAAGGCCATCCTCGACTGGATCAAAGCCCGCGGCTGGTTCGACCAGCACGAGGGCGGCGACGTCCTGCTCGACGAAGTGCAGTTCGGCTGGGAAATCTCCGCCTCGGCGGGCGGTCTCGATTTCGCAGTCAACGATTTCTCCGTCGACGTGCGATGAGGCCCGTGGCGCAGTGCTTCAGCCCGCGTGCTCACGGGCTTTTCTGAGTTGGAGGGCGAGCCCTCCGGCCTTCGCTGAAGCTTCGGCCCGGCGGGCACATTTGCCTCGGCCTGGCGTTGCCTTGGCTTCGAGAGTCCGCATATTCGACCATCCGCAATCCTTGACCGACAAAGCATCATATCCCGATTCATGCATCCTATTCCCCGCAGTGTACACACCACCTCCAAGGCAAGCCGGGCCTGGCTCTCTTCGACCCTGCTGGCCGGTGGCTCCTTGCTGGCGTCGCCGCCCGCCGCCGCCGGGACGGAAAGCCCGCCGCGCGAGCGCGCTTCCTTCAACGCCGACTGGCGGTTTCTAAAGGGCGATTGCGCGGGAGCGGGTGACCAACTGGCCTACGCGAAGATCAAGCGCTGGATCGTCGCGACGGGCAATGATCTCCTGCATGCCCTGGCCGCAAAGCCGATCCGACCGGAGGGCAACTTGGGCGCGGATATCCCGTATGCGCAGGGCGGCTTTGACGACAGCGGCTGGCGGAGGCTCAACCTGCCGCACGACTGGGGCATCGAGGGACCGTTCAAGCAGGAGTACCCCGGTGATACCGGCAAGCTGCCGTGGTGGGGCGTCGGTTGGTACCGGAAGCACTTCACGGTGGATGCCGCGGACGCGGGCCGGCGCATCTGCCTGGATATCGACGGCGCCATGGCCTACGCGGCAGTGTGGCTCAACGGACAGTTCGTCGGCGGCTGGCCCTATGGCTATGCGTCGTTTCGGCTCGACCTCACGCCGTACATCAGAGCCGGGGCCGAGAACGTCGTCGCCATCCGCCTCGACAATCCTCCTGACTCCTCGCGCTGGTATCCCGGCGGCGGCATCTACCGCAATGTCTGGCTGGTGAAAACCGCGCCCGTCCACGTGGCCCACTGGGGCACGTACATCACGACGCCGGCTGTGTCCCGGGACGCTGCCACGGTGAACGTCGACTTCGTGCTCGAGAACGATTCCGCGCAGAAGGTCGACGCGGCGGTGACGACGAGGATCTACGAACTCGGGCCCGACGGCCGGCCGGCCGGCGCCCCGGTCGCCACCTCCGAGGCCACGACGGTGGCGATCGACCCCGCGCGGGGCAGGGAGGCGGCGCGGTCCAACCTGCTCACGGTGAATCACCCCCGGCTGTGGGACCTCAAGAACCCGAGTCGCTATGTCGCCGTCACCACGGTCGAGCAGGACGGGAAGATCGTGGACCGTTACGAGGCGCCGTTTGGCATCCGGACCATCCGGTTTGATCCGGACCAGGGATTTTTCCTCAACGGCGAACACGTGCGGATCAACGGCGTCTGCGATCACCACGACCTCGGGGCGCTGGGCGCGGCCATCAACCCCCGGGCGCTGGAGCGGCAGATCCAGTTGCTGCAAGAGATGGGCTGCAACGCCATCCGTACCAGCCACAACCCGCCCGCGCCGGAGCTGCTCGAGCTGTGCGACCGGCTGGGCATGCTGGTGATGGACGAGGCCTTCGATTGCTGGCGGCACGGCAAGCGCCCCAACGACTACCAGCTGCTGTTCGACGACTGGTACGAAAAGGATCTGCGCGCACTGGTGCGCCGCGACCGCAACCACCCCTGCGTGATCCTGTGGAGCATCGGCAACGAGATCCGGGAGCAAGGGGAGCCGGACGGCTGGAGGATCGCCGCGCACCTCGCCGGCATCGTGCGCGAGGAGGACCGCACGCGGTTCATCACCTCGGCCTGCAATAATGTGGCGTCGGGCTACAATGGATTCCAGGCGGCGCTCGACGTCATGGGCTACAACTACAAGCCCGGGGAATATGGGAAGTTCCACGCCTGGCATCCGACCCAGCCGGTGCTGGGCAGCGAAACCTCGTCGTGCGTCAGCTCGCGCGGCGAGTATTTCTTCCCGGTCAGCGACAACAAGGCCGACGGCCGGGCGGACTTCCAGGTGAGCTCCTACGATCTCTACGCGCCGCGCTGGGCGCTGGCGCCAGATGTGGAGTTCAAGGGCCTGGACGAGTCTCCGTTTGCCGCGGGCGAGTTTGTCTGGACCGGCTTCGACTATCTGGGCGAACCCACGCCCTACAACGCCGACTCGACCAATCTCCTGAACTTCTCCGATCCCGCCGAGCAGGACAAAATGGCGAAGGAGCTGAAGGAGCTGGGCAGGATCACGGTGCCGTCGCGCAGCTCCTACTTTGGCATCATCGACCTGGCCGGTTTCAAGAAGGACCGGTTCTTCATCTACCAGGCGCGCTGGCGGCCGGATTTTCCGATGGCGCACCTCCTGCCGCATTGGAACTGGCCGGGGCGCGAAGGCCAGGTCACGCCGGTGGTCGTCTACACCTCAGGCGACGAGGCGGAGCTTTTCCTCAATGGGCAGTCGCTCGGCCGCCGCAAGATCGAGCCGCTGCAATACCGGCTCCGCTGGGACGACGTGAAGTACCAGCCCGGCGAACTGCGCGTCGTGGCGTACAAGCAGGGGCGGAAGTGGGCCGAGGATGTCGTGCGCACGACTGGCCCGGCGACGAAGGTGCTGCTC
>JBGOXZ010000359.1:0-3397 GCA_041479395.1 Opitutaceae bacterium | reverse complement strand
TCGGCTGCTTTGGCTACGACCAGGGCGAGTCGCTGTGGATGGAGAACAAGGGCGACTGGAAGTTCGAGGGGCACATCGTCAACACCCAGTCGGGTCCGATTCATACGCCGGTGGCCGATTTCGACGGCGACGGCCGGGTCGATTTTGCCGACCTCATCTCGCAGGAGTGGGAGGAGGTGCACATCTTCCACAACCAAGGCGGCGGGAAATTCAAGGACACGATCATCTGGGGGTCCACCAACGAGGATTATGGCAGCAGCGGACTCGACGTCGCCGACATCAACGGCGACGGGCGGCCCGACTTCGTCTACACCAACGGCGATGCGTTTGACTACGCGCGGCCCGGCCCGCGACCGTGGCATGGCATCCAGTGGATCGAGAATCTCGGAGGCAACCGGTGGGCTTTCCACCGGGTCGGCGATTTCCCCGGGGCCTACGGCCCCAGCGTGGCGGACCTCGACGGCGACGGCCACTTGGACCTGTTGGCCGTGAGCACTTTCAACGACTGGTTGAATCCCAACGCCGTTTCGATGATGGCCTGGCTCAACGATGGGCATCAAAACTTCACGCCCGTGGTCCTGGCCCACACGCCAACGCATCTCCTCACGACAGCCGTCGCGGACATGGACGGCGGCGGGGTTCCGGAGATCATCACCGGCGGCTTCCACGCCTACCCGCCGTATGACCGAATGAGTCGCGTGCTCTTGTGGAAAAGAAAATGAACCGTCGCCGGTCGCCCCGGGTCGCGCCGGCCGTGGCGGGGGTGGACGGAAGCGCAGCCCGCAGACTCCGCGTGTCTTCCCATGCGTAGCATCCATGTCGCCGCCGCCGTGCTCGTCGCCGGCATCGCCGCGGGCGCCGGGTATGCCTGGCATGAATGGCGCGTACAGCAGCGGGCGCCCATCGTGCGCGCGGCGGTGCCGGCCATCCCCGATCTCGCCGCCTGGCCGGAGGAGTACGCCTCCCGCGTGCGGGCGGCGACGGCGGCGGCCAACCGGCTCGAACAGCCGCTCAAGGCCCTGGGCGAACTCGCGTGCCTCTACCACGCCAACGGCTTTTATCGCGAGGCGCAGCAGGTGGAACGCGGCTTGCATGCCTTGGAACCGAAGAATGCCCAGTGGACCTATTATCTCGCCGACGCGTGCCAGAACCTCGGCGACATGGACGCCACCCGCACGTTTCTCGAGGACACCCTGCGGCTGGCACCGCACTATGCCACCACCCGGCTCAAGCTCGCCGAGCTGCTTTTCAAGCAGGGTCATCCCGACGAGGCATTGACCCACTACGATTGGCGCCTCGCGCTCGTGCCGGGCGATCCCTACGCGCAAATGGGCCTGGCCCGCATCGCCCTGCAGCGCGGCCACCGGACCGATGCGCTGCGTTATCTGGAAGCCATTGTCCGCCGCCACCCGGAATTTCCCACCGCTCACAATCTCCTCGCCGAACTCTACGCGCAGACGGGCGACCAGGTACGGGCCGCCGAGCAGCGCCGCCTCGGCAGCAGCACCGGCCGGTTCATCGAGGCGGATGATCCCTTGCTCTACAAGGTGTACGCCTGGAGCTTCGATCCCTACCGGCTGCAGGTGCAGGGCGCGATTCGCCTGCAGAACCGCCAGCTGGAGGCCTCGCTGCCGTTCTATGAAAAAGCCGTGCGCCTCGCACCCCGCGACGGATCGGCGTACGACGCCCTGGGCGATCTCTACCTGCAGCTCGGGCGCTTCGAGGACGCCCGGGCCGCCCTCGAGGCCGGACTGGCCGCGGCGCCGGACACGCCGGCGCTCTACTCCACCTTCTCCCAGTTGCTGCGTCGGCAGCGGCGCGTCCCCGAAGCCATCGCGGTGCTGCAGCGCGGCGTTCTCCGGCTGCCCACGCTGCCGGAGCTTCGCAATGACCTTGGGGTGGCCTGTGAGGAAGGCGGCCGCCGCGAGGACGCGGCTGCGGCCTACCGCGAGGCGGTCCGTCTGAATCCGAACTATCCCGAGGCCTGCCTGAACCTCGGCCGGTGCCTGCTCACCCTCGGACAGGCGGACGAGGCGCAGGCGGATCTGCAGCGCGCCCTGGCGCTCAAGCCCGGCAACGCCGAGGCGCTGATGGCGCTGGCGCAGCAGGCGCTCGATGCCGGACAGTGGAAAAATGCGGGCTGCTGCCTTCGCGCGTTGGTTGAGTCTGCTCCCGGGACACCGGACACGCCGCAACTGCTCGAGCGCGCATTGGCCGTCGCGCGAAAGGCCGGCAACCCGGAAGCGGTCAGAGAGTTTGAGCAGCTCGTCGCCCGGCTGCCCAAATAGGCGGCCGACGGTTCACCGGCCGAGCAGCTCCTCGGCGTGTGCGAGCGCGCTCTTCGCGCTGCGGTCGCCGAGCATGCGGGCCAGTTCGCTGACGCGCGCCTTCCGGTCGCCGTGGATCGATGCGATGGTCACGACCGCGCGGTCCTTCGCCTGGTCCTTGGTGACGACCAGGTGATTCGCCGCGTGCGCCGCGACCTGCGGCAGGTGCGTGACGCACAACACCTGATGCTTGCCGGCGATCGCGGCCAGCTTCTCGCCCACGATGCCGCCGATCTCGCCGCCCACGTTGGAATCCACCTCGTCGAACACGAGTACGGGAATGTCGTCGAGGTCGGCGAGAATGGTCTTGAGCGCGAGCATCACGCGCGCGAGTTCCCCGCTGGAGGCGATGCGGCTGAGGGGCAGCGGCGCCTCGCCGACGTTGGGCGAGAAGAGAAACTCGCACGCGCAGTCGCCGGTCGGGCCCAATTCCGGCAGTGTCGCGAGCCGCACCTGAAACTCGGCTTTCTTGAAGCCGAGCTGCGCGATCGCCTTGGCGCCCGTCCTCGCCAGCTCCCGGGCGGCCTTCTCGCGGACGAGGCGCAACGCCTCGGCCTGTTTGCGCGCGGCCTTCTCCGCCTCGGCCATCTGCCGGTCGAGGCGCGCCAATGCGCCCTCCAGATCGCCCTGCACGTCAAGCCGGCGCCGGATGTCGTCGCGCGCCGCCTGCACCGCCCGCACGTCACCGCCGTGGCGGCGCTTCAAGTCGAGCCAGGCGTTCATCCGCATCTGGAGCCGTTCCGCCTGCTCCGGTTCGAAGACGAGATTCTGGCTGAGGCTCGCGAACTCCCCGCCCAGGTCGGCCAGCTCCACAGACACCGACGTCAGCCGGTCGGCCAGCGCCTTGCTCGCGGGATCCAGCGCTTCGAGTTGGCGCGCCTCGCGCACGAGCTGCGCCACGCGGCCGTGCAAGCCGTCGTCGCCGCTGATACCGGCCGCCAGCGCTTGGGACAATTCGGTCAATTCCTGCACCTTGCTCAGACGATGAAAGTCCCGTTCGAGTGCCTCGATCGCCTCCGCGGTCAGTTCGAGCTGACTCATCTTGGCCAGCTGGTCCTCGAGAAACTGGA
>JBGOXZ010000358.1:0-3399 GCA_041479395.1 Opitutaceae bacterium | reverse complement strand
CGACCGCACGGGTTTCCGGTCCTCCCTCGGAGGCCACCAGTCCGTCACCGCCATCTGGTGGATTCGGTTCTGGTTCGCCGCCATCCCCGTGGTGGCCCTGTCGGCCGGGATCGGATTGCTGGGCCTCTACCCGCTCAGCGAGACCCGGATGGAGGGGCTGCGCCGCGAACTCGAGGCCCGGCGCGGCAGAGTATGAGGCGGGCGGTCGGGCCGACCCCCGATGCGGGCGCCGGCGTTTTTTAATCTCGCCACTCCGCGGCCTTTGTGACGGGAAATGAGTTCCCATGGCGATGGAACCTCGGGTGACGATGGCCGATGTGGCCCGGCAGGCGGGCGTCCACAAGACCACGGTCTCGCTGGCCCTGCGCAACCACCCCAGCATCCCGGTCGCCACCCGCCAGCGGCTGCAGACGCTGGCGGAAAAAATGGGTTACCGGCCGGACCCGGCGTTGCGCGCACTCGTCGCTTACCGCCGGCAGAAGCGGCCGTCCACCAAGGCCCCGCCGCTCGCCTACCTGACCCATTGGGACAGCAAGTGGAGCTGGCAGCAGCCGCGCGCCCAGGCGCGCTTCTATTCCGGCGCGGCCACGAAGGCGGCCCAGCTCGGATACAAGCTCGAGCATTTTTGGCTGGGCGAGCCCAAGCTCACCCACCAGCGGATGAGCGACATCCTCGTGGCGCGCGGCATCACCGGACTCATCGTCGCCTCGCATCTGCCCGAGACGGACGTGCCGCTGCACCTTGCTTGGGAGAAGTTCAGCGCAGTCAAGATCGACTATTATCCCCACGAGCCGGAACTGCACACCGTCACCAACGATCACCGGGCCATCATCCAGCTGGCGATGCGGCGCGTCATTGCCGCCGGCTACCGCCGCATCGGCTTCGTCATGCCGTCGTGGTGGGACCACTTTGCCGATCTAGCGTGGTCCGCGGGTTTCCTGGCGGAACAGCAGAAGCTCGCGCCCGCTGATCGGATCCCGATCCTGCAATTCTCCGACGTCCTGCCGCAGCGCGAGCCGGCGCCCGAAGGGCGCGAGACCGTGGCGCCGCGAAAGGAGTTTGGCGAGTGGCTCCGGCAATACCGGCCGGAGGCGTTGATCAGCAAGGAACAGTTCGTGCAACCGCGACTGGCCGAACTCGGCCTGACCGTGCCCCGAGATATTGCTTTCGCCGAGATCTTTCTCGATCCCGACGGACAAACCGCCGGGGTCCGGCACAACTGCGAGCGGGTGGGGGAGCTTGCGGTGGAGATCCTCGACGGTCAGCTCCAGCACTATTCCTACGGCGTGCCCTCGTTTCCCACCACCACCTTGGTTGAAGGCACGTGGTTCGACGGCAAATCCCTCCCGCTGAGCAATGCTGCCTCGGCACGGCGTTCTCGCCGAGCTCGCGGCTGACTTGCCGTCGGAGGCATATGGGCGGAGGCAACGGCTACCCGGGCCCTCAATGTCACACGGATTCTTGTGCTGGCAGCACCATTCGCATGGGGCCGAAGGGTGGTGCTCACCTTGGCGGAAAGTCGACGGGTGATTTGACCGATGATGCAATCGCCGCGCAGTTTCACCAGTTTCGAGGCTCCTCCACAGCCCCGATGCGCAGCCGCCGCTGCCGGCCGACGAACGCAAAATCGCCGCCCAGTTCCAGAAGGAATTTCTCCAGGTGGAGCAGGAGCATTTCCTCGAGTTCGGACTCGGAGTATTCGTCCTTGAGGTTCAGGAATTCAAGGACCAGCGGGTCCTTCACCTCCTCGTCGGCGCTGACCCGGTCCTCCGGCCAGGCCTTGGCCCCCTTGCTCAGCATCGCGACTTTGTCGCGCGACAGAGCGGTGCGCTCGTAGAACAGGGTGCTGATTTGCCGGTCGAGCTGGCGTTCGGACCACCCGCCGCGGAGCGCCTCAGCTTCGTAGAATCGTCGCGCCTCGATATTCTTGACTGAAAGCAGGCGCACATAATGGGACCACGGCAGCGGGAAAACCATGGTGAGAGCCCGAAGATTCGAAGGAGCCAATTTAGATAAGACAACCGGAAACTCCTCAGATTGCGCAGCGAAAATCCGCGTCCAAACCGGGCGGTCAAATCCGCCGCCAGCCGCTCCAGGAGTTGTTCACCGCAGGCGGCTCGTTTGGCTCCGTGTTGCTAAAATTCGACGATCCGCTGGCCCAGCTTCCAATAGGTCGCCGTCATCACGGCATCGACGGCGCGGGCCGATGAGCGGCGCGCAGTCTCCAGCAGACGACTGACTTCGCTGATGAGACGGCTGTAGCGGGAGTCGTCCGATAGCGGGGACGGTTTCATATCGGTCGGAACTAAGGTCATGTGGCGGGGGCGCAAGTGTGAAGGCACCCTCACGGTGCGAGGCCCGCCATTCGCCGCATCACAATCCGCCGGCGCTCGGCGACCGACTGGTAGGCGAGGTCGGCGGGTTTCACCGGCGGCTGTGACGGGCGGGGTCATGCCCCGGATCGCCGACGGGCCCGGGCAGACTCGGGTGCGTTTCGCAATGGGCTCGGTCTCGATTATCCGTTCTAGTCGAGAACGTGCCACCCCCCGATTCAGTGCGTCCCGGACTCCGCACCGCGGTCGTGAGTGTGCTGTTGTTCTGCGGCACTATCCTGCTCTTCAGTCGGGCGACCGACTTCGGATTCGTCAACTACGACGATCCGGGCTATGTGACCGAGAACCCGCACGTGCAGGACGGGCTGACCTGGGCTGGCGTGGCCTGGGCGTTCACCGCCCCGCTGGATTACTGGCACCCGCTCACCTGGCTCTCCCACATGCTGGACTGGCAGCTTTATGGCCCCTCCGCCTCCGGCCACCATCTCACGAGCGTGCTGTGGCACGCGATCAACGCCGTCCTCGCCTTCTTCGTGTTTCGCCGTCTCACGGGCGGATTCTGGCTAAGCGCATTTGCTGCCGCGCTGTTCGCGTGGCACCCGCTGCGCGTCGAGTCCGTCGCGTGGGTCACCGAGCGCAAGGACGTGATGAGCGGCTGCTTTTTCCTGCTCACGCTGCTCGCCTATGCGCGTTACGTCACCTGCCGCACGGCCGGCCGTCCCTGGTGGCGGCGCTACCTGCTAACGCTCGCGTGCTTTGCCGCCGGCCTGATGAGCAAACCCATGCTCGTCACGCTTCCGCTCGTCCTGCTCATTTTGGATTTCTGGCCGTTCGCCCGCTACTCGTCGCTGGCCAGTCTGCGGCTCCCGCTGATCGAGAAGATCCCATTCTTCGCGCTCTCCGGCATCACGACGGTCGTGACCGTGCTCATGCAGCGGCATACCGGCGCGTTCGTCCTGGATGTGCCGATCGGCGCCCGCGCTGGCAATGCCGTCGTTTCGCTCGTGCGTTACCTCGGAAAATTCTTCTGGCCGTTCGATCTCATCGTCTGCTACCCGCATCCCGG
>JBGOXZ010000357.1:0-3409 GCA_041479395.1 Opitutaceae bacterium | reverse complement strand
GGACGGGACGTTCAAGGAGGCGGCGGCGGCCCGCGGGCTGGCGGTCAAGGACGCCTCGGTGATGGCGGCCTTCTGTGACTACGACCGCGATGGCTGGCTCGATGTCTTCATCCAGACCAACGTGCTGGACAGCGTCACGCATCCGAACGGCCAGCGCAACTACCTTTTTCACAACAACGGCAACGGCACGTTCACGGACGTGACGGATCGGGCCGGGATCGGCGGCGATGCGCACGGACACTCCGCCACATGGTGGGACTACGACAACGACGGCTGGCCTGATCTCTATGTGGCGAACGACTTCGAACCGCCAGACAGACTCTATCGCAACAATCGGGACGGCACCTTCACCGATGTTATCGACCTCGTGGTGCCGCGTATGCCGTATTCGTCGATGGGCTCGGACCTGGGTGACGTGAACAATGACGGACGCACCGATCTTATTGTCTCCGAAATGGCGGCGACCACCCACCAGAAGGACCAGCGTGCGATGGCCGCGTCGCGCAGTCTCCTCTCCCAGGACCCGCCGGAGAATTCCCCGGCAGCGCCGCAATATCTCCACAACGCGCTTTATCTCAACACCGGGACGGGGCGCTGCCTCGAAGCCGCCTTCCTTGCGGGACTGGCGGCGACCGACTGGACGTGGTCGGTGCGGCTGGAGGACCTCGATAACGACGGCCGCCTCGACCTCCATGTGACCAATGGCATGTACCGTGAAGCGCACAACGTCGACCTCATGACGCGGATGATGATGGCGGAGAATTCCGCCGAGAAGGTGCGGATAGAGTGGGCCAGTCCCGTGCTGGTGGAGCAAAACCTCGCGTTCCGCAATCTGGGCGACCTGCGCTTCGAGGACGTCAGTGCGGCCTGGGGGCTCAACCAAAAGGGCGTGAGCTTTGGCGCGGCGTTCGGCGACCTGGACGGCGACGGCGACCTGGACCTGGTGTTTGCCAATTACCAAGGCGGCGTGACGGTCCTGCGCAACGACTCGGACACGGGACATCGGGTGATCTTCGCGTTGCGCGGCACGCAATCGAACCGCTTCGGGGTGGGGACGACGGTGCGCATCGAAACGGCTTCGGGGATCCAGGTCCGCCAACTCGTGCTTGCCCGTGGCGTGGACTCCAGTTCCGAGCCGATCCTGCACTTTGGCTTGGGGGATGACACCCGCATCAAGCGGCTTACGGTTTCGTGGCCGAGCGGGCAGAGCCAGACCTTCACCGATCTCGCCGGCGATCGGAAGTTCACGATCACCGAGCCGTCCGAGCGGACTGCTCCGTCGGGCGAGGCGAAGCCAGCGGCCGCCGGCCAGTTCACCGAGGTCAGTGGGACCGCGAATTTCTCACTGTTATCGCGCGAGGTAAAGATCGACGAAAGTGGCCAAAACCCACTGCTGTCGATGCGGCAGAACCGTCGGGGACCTGCCGTCGCGGTCGGCGATCTGAACGGGGACGGGAAGGACGATGTGATCGTGGGCGGGACGCCGCGAGATCCCGCGCGGCTCCTCTTGGCCGGCGCCGCGGGGCAGTTTGCGAGCGCTGACGCCTCGGTGCTCGCAAGCGACGGTACGCTCAATGACGGGCCGCTGCTCCTGTTCGATGCCAATGGCGATGGCGCCAACGATCTGCTGGTGACCAAGGGAGGCATTGCCCTACCGGCCGGGGCCGGGGAGTATCAGCCAAGACTGTTTCTTAACGACGGACACGGCGGGTTCCGGCCGGCGCCGGTTGAGGCGCTGCCGCCGCTGCCCGTGAGCGCGGGTGCGGTGGCCGCGGCGGATTTTGACCGGGACGGGCGTCTCGATCTCTTTATCGGTGGGCGCGTTTCGCCCGGACAGTATCCGCTGCCACCGCGGAGCGCGCTGCTGGCCAATCGCGGCGGCAGGTTCGAGGATGTGACCGATACGCTCGCGCCGGGCTTGCGCGAGGTTGGCATGGTGACCTCGGCGTTGTGGAGTGATGTCGATGGCGACGGCTGGCCCGATCTGCTGCTGACGCTGGAGTGGGGCCACGTGAAGTATTTCCACAACCACCAGGGCAAGGGCTTCGAGGATTGGACGGAAAAGGCTGGCTTTGCCGCCGCCGGCACCGGCTGGTGGAATTCCATCGCCGCGGCGGATTTCAATGGCGACGGCCAGCCCGATTACGTGGTCGGCAACCTCGGCCTGAACACGCAATACCGCGCCAGCCCGGAGCATCCGGCGTTGCTGTTCTGCGGCGACTTCAAAGGCGACGGCGGCCTACAGCTGGTCGAGGCGTATTACGAGGGCAACCGGCTCTATCCGTGGCGCACCCGGCGCGATCTCGGTGCGGCCATTCCTACGATCCTGAAACGTTTTCCCCGCAACGATTATTACGCCCGGGCCACCCTGGGCGAGATTTTCGGCGAGGACAAATTAGCCGCCGCCCAGCGCTTCGCCTCCACGGAATTGCGGAGCGGAGTGTTTCTGAGCCAGCCCGGCGGCACCTTTCGCTTTGAACCGCTGCCGCGTCTTGCGCAGATTTCCCCGATCCAGGGTTTGGTCGCAGGCGATTTTGATGGCGATGGTCACGCTGACATCTATGCGGTGCAGAACTCCTACGCCCCGATTCCTTTGATCGGCCGTTTCGACGGTGGGCTCAGCCAGTTGCTCCTGGGCGATGGTCACGGTCACCTCACCCCGGCGCCGCCAGCAGAGAGCGGTCTGATTGTGCCGGGTGACGCCAAAGCGCTCGTGGTGCTCGATCTCAACCAGGATGGATGGCCAGACTTTCTAGTCACCCGGAACACCAGCACGACGCTGGCGTATCGGAACAATGGTGTAGCCGGCCGGCATTTCCTGTGCGTCAGGTTGCGCGGACCGGCGGGTAATCCGACCGCCGTGGGCGCAAACGTCACCGTGGAGCTGACCGATGGCTCGACGCAAACCAGCGAGGTTTTTGCCGGCTCCGGCTACTACAGCCAGTCTACCGCCGCCTGTTTTTTCGGCTGGCCTGAGGGAAACCCGCCGCGCAAGATTCACATCAGATGGCCGTCGGGAATCGTCACGGACCACGACGTTCCACCTCAATCGACCACCCTGGTCCTGTCCACCCATGGTTCGTGATCCGCGCGGAACGCCAGCTCACTTTGCTCACGAACGCATGAATCCTCTGTTGGCGCGGGGTGTTGCTGAACATTTCCTCCGCTACAGTATGCTGGCGGGAGTTCTGTGCACCAGCTTGGCCGCCTCTGCGGCGGACTCCCTGGGCGGCATCACGGAAGAGCCGCTGGCGCCGCGCTCCGGACCGCGTGGCGCGACGATGTTCAGAGTGCTTTCGCCCCAGGAGACCGGCATGATCACAGAGAACCGCTACGATGATCCTTCAATGTGGTGGGAGCGCTATGCCGACTTCGATGTCGGGTCCGTGGGCACCGGGGTGGCGATCGG
>JBGOXZ010000356.1:0-3417 GCA_041479395.1 Opitutaceae bacterium | reverse complement strand
CCCAAGGCGGTGGCGAGGGCGGCGGCGCGGAGGGCGGAGGCAATGGTGGTTTTCATGGCGGAGGATTTTGGATTGGTGGGAGCGTTGATGTTGGCGTCACCTGCGGGTGACGCGGGCGAAGTTGCGCGCGGTCGCGGCGTGCCGCGAAAGAATCCAACCGAACGGCTCGTGCGCGAAGCAAACTGCGACGCGTGACGAGTGAACGGCTCGCTGGGCGAGTGAACGGCTTGGAAAACGCGTGGACGTGGGAGCGGCGCGCGGTAGACTCGGTGGCGTCATGCGTAACCTCTGGTGCGGAATCCTAGTTTCGGTGGTGTTCGCCGCGGCGACGCGGGCGGCCGATCCCGCGCCGGTGGTGGAGTTACGGTTGAAACACGGCGACGATCCGCGGTGGGCGGCCCCGAATTGGGACGACCGCGACTGGGAGCGACAGGAACGGCCAGCGGGTTTGGCCACCACCGATCTGCCGACCCACACCGGCGTCTTCTGGGTGCGGTTTCACATGGCGCGGTCGGCTTCCCGCGCCCGACGGCCGGTGGTGGAACCGTTCGTCTGGCCGCGGGACGAGCCGGGCTCGCCGATTAACAGCCTGTTCATCGCGGCGGTGTATGCCTACGAGCTTTATTGGGACGGACAGTTGATCGGACGCAGCGGCGTGGTCGGGGCGACGCGTGAAACCGAGGTGGTCGGACCGATCGACAACTTGATGCAGATCCCGGACGCATTGCTCGGACCGGGCGACCACACCGTCGCGCTGCGGCTGTCGGACTATCACTACAATTTTCCGCAAAGCCGCACCGCGATTTACCTGGCGTTCGAGAACTACACCGACCGGCTGCGCTTCGAGACCCGCCAGCCGATCGCGCCGCTGATCGGCATGGGCGGCGCGTTGCTCATGGCCGCCTTTTGCGCCGCGCTCTACTGGATCGTCGACCGGCGCCAGGAGCTCCTGTGGTGCGGCGGGCTCAGCGTCGCCATCGCGATTTACTATGGGCTGATCGCCTGGCGCTGGCTGCACAATGATCCCTACAACTGGCTCTGGCCCCGCTACGTGTTGATCACGGCGATGATGACGGTGATCAGCCTGCTGCTGACGTGGCTGTTGCTCCTGCAATTCGCCGTGCCGCGGCGCGGCGCGTGGCTGCTGGTCCTGACGTCGCTGCTGATCGCCGCGTGGCTGGAGCCGTTTTTCTATTGGGACAAGGCGGGGTGGCAGTGCCGGGCGATGCTGGCGGTCGCGCTGGCGATCACGGCGCGTGCGGTCTGGCTGCGGCGCACCGGGGCGCGGATCGCGCTCGCCGGAGTCCTGCTCGGGCTCGCCGGCGCCCACTCCGTCGACCGCAGTTTCGTCACGCCCATGTTCCTGTTTTCGTTCGGGGGACTCGTGCTGTGCATCATCGGCGGCCTCGGGGCGCAAGTGCGGGCGGACCGCCGGCGGGCACGGGACGCCCAGCTCACGGCGGCCCGGCTGGAGACGGAGCTGTTGAAGAAGAACATCCAGCCGCATTTCCTACTCAATACGCTGGCGACAATCGTCGAAGTCATCGAGGAGGAACCGAAAGCGGCGGTGGCACTGATCGAGGCGCTGGCGGCGGAGTTTCGCATCCTGGCGCGCGTGGCGGACGAGAAGCTGATCCCGCTCGGGCAGGAACTCGAATTATGCCGGGCCCATCTAGAGGTGATGAGCCGGCGCAAGGGGGTGAAGTGCTCGCTCGCGGCGCCCGGGGTGGACGAGCGCGCACTCGTGCCGCCGGCGCTGTTCCACACGTTGGTGGAAAACGGGCTCACGCACCTCCTGCCGCGCGACGGCGAGCAGAGCTTCGAGCTGCACGCGGAGTGGGCGCCGGAGCAGGTGCGCTACACGTTCGTCGCGTGGGGCCAGGCGGACGGGGCTGCGCGGCAGGGAGGGGAGGCGCGGCGCGAGGGCACGGGGCTGCGCTACGTCAAGGCGCGGCTGGAAGAGAGTTTCCCGGGCCGCTGGACGATGACCGCCGGGCCGGTCGAAGGTGGCTGGCGGACGGTGATCGAACTGCACGGCCCGCCGCCGGAAGGGGGGCCGCCATGAGGGTGCTGATCGTCGAGGACGAGCCGCTGCTCGCGCGGCGGCTGGAGCGGTTCTGCCACGAGATTCTCGGTGGAAAACTGGAGACTATCCGCGTGGCGACCCTGTTCACCGAGGCGAGCGCACGGCTGGACGAGTCGCCGATCGACCTGCTGCTGCTCGACCTGAATCTGCACGGGCGCGACGGCATGGAGTTACTGCAGGCGAGCGTGGCGGGGTCGTTTCACACGATCATCGTTTCGGCGAACACGGAGCAGGCGCTGCGAGCGTTCGAATTCGGCGTGATCGATTTCGTGCCGAAGCCGTTTTCGCGCGAGCGGCTGGCGCAGGCGCTGGCGCGAATCACGGAACGCGGCGGGCGGGCGGCGGGCGCGGCCAGATTCCTCGCGGTGAAGAAATACGGGAAGATCGAGCTCGTGCCGATCGATCGGGTGCTCTACGTCGAGGGCGCGGGCGCGTATGCGGAGCTGGTGCTCGACGACGGCAAGCGCGAGCTGCACGACAAGACGCTGGAGAAAATCCACGCGCTGCTGCCGCCGGTCTTCGAGCGCATCCACAAGAGTTACCTGGTGCGCTGGAGCGCGATCAAGGCGCTGCACGCCAGCGAGGGCAGCCACTACGAGGCGGAATTGAAAAACGGCGTGTGTCTGCCGGTGGGGCGGACGCGCTACAAGGAGCTGCGGGAGAAGCTCGGATAAACTGAAAGCTCAGTTGGCCAAGCTTCGCCGCTTCAATGCCCGCTCGCCGACGCATAAACACTGCTCTCTTTTCGCGCGTCCTGCAGGCGCACCGCGAAGCCAGCTACAAGGGTATCCCAGAAATAACAGATGCCTTAACGGGCTCACTCCAGCGTAGCCCGCTGACCTCGCGCATGACCTCGATCCACCACCTGGTGCGCTGACGGACAATCACCCTGTCCGCCTAATCAACCAGTGTAGCAGAGTGTAGCATGCGTTGCTACCGGATCCTACCGTTCCCTCCCAAATGCTACCATTTGCAGCCACTTTTCCCCCGCCCTGTCGTGGCGCCGGTTCTATTCCGGCCGGGAGCCCCACCCTGCTCATGATCGGTCCACCCGGCGCCGGAAAATCGATGATCGCCAAACGCATCCCTACGATCATGCCCCGGCCGTCGCTCGACGAATTTCTCGAGGTGCTCAACATCCACTCCGCGGCCGGCCGCACCCTCAGCGAAGGGCTCCCCTTCCTCTCACGCCCCTACCGCGCCCCCGACCATACCATCTCCGATGTCGGCCTGCTCGGAGGCGGCGCCATCCCCGGCCCCGGCGAGATTTCCCTCGCCCATCACGGCGTGCTGTTTCTCGACGAACTGCCCGAATTCAAGCGCTCCGCGCT
>JBGOXZ010000355.1:0-3417 GCA_041479395.1 Opitutaceae bacterium | reverse complement strand
CCTTCCAGCCCCCTCCCACGGCCTCCTGCAGGTGCCCTGTGAGGTGCTCGGCTCCGGCCAACCCGAGGAACACGGCTCCCAGGGCCTCCGAGTCCCCGCTCTCCTGGGCGAACGGCAGGGCCTCCAGGAGCACCGCCCGGGCGCCCGGGAGGTTGCCCCGCTCCCGGTGGATGTTGGCCATCCCGTCCATGACCATGGCCACCTTCCCGCCCAGGCTGTGCCCGAGCAGCGCCGCCCGCGCCAGACCCCGGGCGTCCAGCCACGCGAGCACATCGGCGAGCATGGCCGCATAGGTCATCTCCGGGGCGTGCGGCGAACGCCCGTGGTTGCGGAGATCAAGGGCGAAGACATGAAAATGCGAGGCGAGTCCCGCGCCCGTCGTCTGCCAGTTGCGCGACGATCCGAGGAAGCCGTGCAGCACGACCAGCGGCGGCCGGCCCGCCCCGCCCAGATCGCGATGGAACAGAAGCACGGACATCAGAGGTCAGATGGCAGAGGCCGGCTTCGGATGGCCAGCCAATTTCCGCCGCGATTTAGCCTTGCTGCCGCCGCGCCTCCGACATCTGACTTCTGACCTCCGCCATCTGAATCATGACGCCGATGATGCAGCAGTACTTCGAGGTCAAACGCGGCCTCCCGCCCGGCACCCTGCTGCTCTTCCGGCTCGGCGATTTCTTCGAGATGTTCTACGAGGACGCCGACGCCGGCTCCCGCCTGCTCGGCCTCACCCTCACGAAGCGGCAGGACGCCCCCATGGCGGGGATCCCCTACCACGCCGTCGACACCTATGTGAGCAGACTCCTCGCCGCCGGACGCAAGGTGGCGATTTGCGACCAGCAGGAACCCGCGCGCCCCGGCCGGCTCGTCCGGCGCACCCTCATCCGCATTCTCAGTCCGGGCACCACGCTCGCCGCCAACCACATCGACGCGGCGCGCAATCACTACCTCTGTGCCCTTGCCCTGGACAAGGGAGTTCTGCGCGCCGCGTGGCTCGACCTCTCGACCGGTGAATTCAAGATCGCCGCCGACACCCACCCGGAAAACCTGCTGCCGGTGCTGGCGGCGCTCGACCCGCCCGAGGTGCTCGTCATCGAGGGATCGCTCGAAGCCTGGCGCACCGCGCCGCACGAGCAGACCGCCGTGCGCGCCTTGCACGCCTTCTGCGCCGGCCGCGCCTGCACCGAGCTGCCCGGCTATCATTTTCACACCGCCGCCGGCGCGCGGACGGTCATGGAGGCCCTGGGCGTGTTGAACCTGGAGGGGTTTGGGCTGGCCCATACGCATCACGGCCTCGGCCCGGCCGGCGCGCTGATTTACTACGCCACGGAGAACCTCTGCGCGAAGCCGGCGAACCTGCGGACGCTGCAGGAATACCGCAGCGCGCACACGCTCCTCCTCGACCCGGCCACCCTGCGCAATCTCGAAATCTTCCGGTCGATCCGCGGGACGCGCGACGGCTCCCTGCTCGGCGCGATCGGTCGCACGGTCACCGCGGCGGGTGCCCGCCTGTTGGAACGCTGGCTCGCCTCGCCCACGCTCGATCTCCCGGAAATCCGCCGCCGGCAGAAAATTGTGGGCGAGCTGCTCGCGCAACCGGCGCGCCAGGCCGGGCTGCAGGCCCTGCTGCGCAACATCCGCGACATTCCCCGCATCCTCGGCCGGCTGCAGAACCGCCTGCGCAATCCCCGTGAGCTCGGCGGCATCAAGGACACGCTGGCCCAGCTGCCCACGATCATGGAGGAAGTGAATGCATTTGAAGCCGGCTCGACCGCCCCGGTCGAACTGATCGGCACCCCGAAGCCCGCCATCCAGGAGCTCAAGGCCCGCATCGCGGACCTGCCGGCTTTGCGCGACCTGCTCAGTCGCGCGCTGGCCGACGAACTGCCCGGCGACCTGCTGGAGGGCGGCTACATCCGCGACGGCCACGATGCCGAGGTCGATCGTCTCCGCCGCCTTAACCGCGATAGCAAGACGTGGCTCTCCGACTTGGAACGGACGGAGCAGGAGCGCACCGGGATCAAGAGCCTGAAGGTCCGCTTCAACTCGGTCTTCGGCTACTACCTCGTGGTCACCAAGGCCAACCTGCACCTCGTGCCGCCTGATTACATCCGCCGCCAGACCACCGTGGGCGGCGAGCGGTACGTTACCGAGGGATTGAAGCAGAAGGAGAAGGAAATCCTCCACGCCGAGGAGCGGGCCGTTGCGCGCGAGCTGGAGCTGTTCAACGACCTCGTCGCCGCGGTCATCGCCGAGGCGGTGGCGCTGCAGCAGACCGCCGATGCCCTCGCCGAGCTCGACGTGCTGGCCGGCTGGGCGGAACTCGCGCGGGAGTGGGATTACTGCCGTCCCGAGCTCGATGAGAGCGAAGCGCTCGAAATCATCGAGGGCCGGCATCCGGTGGTGGAGCAGATGCTCAAGGCGCCGGACGCCTCTCCCATCATGGGCGGCCAGGCTTTCGTGCCCAACGACTCCGCGCTGTCCTGCACCGATGCACAGATTCTCCTCGTGACCGGCCCGAACATGGCCGGCAAATCGACCTACATCCGGCAGGTGGCGCTCATCACGCTGCTGGCGCAGATCGGCTGCTGGGTGCCGGCCAAGCGCTGCCGCATCGGCCTCGTCGACCGCATCTTCTCGCGCGTCGGCGCCAGCGATGACCTCGCCCGCGGCAATTCGACCTTCATGGTCGAGATGAACGAGACCGCCAACATCCTCAACAACTACACCGCCCGCAGCCTCCTCATCCTCGACGAAATCGGCCGCGGCACCTCCACTTACGACGGCCTCAGCATCGCCTGGGCGGTCGTGGAGCATCTGCACCATAACCCGCAGCGGGGTCCGCGCACGCTCTTCGCCACGCATTATCAGGAGCTCACGCAGCTCGAGAAACACCTGCCGCGCCTGCGCAACTACTCCGTCGCGGTCAAGGAATGGAATGAGGACATCGTCTTTGTTCGCCGCGTCGTGCCCGGCGCCGCCGACCGCAGCTACGGCATCCAAGTCGCGCGCCTCGCCGGCTTGCCGCTGAGCGTCATCGACCGGGCCAAGCTGATTCTCAGCAAGCTCGAGTCCGACGACACCGAGGTGGAACTCCCCTCGCCCGCCGCCCGGCCGAAGAAGAAGCTCACCGTCCGGCCGGGCGACGAGGGCCAGCTCGATCTGCTGTGAGCCGGGGCGGATTCATGCAGTTGAACGTAGGGCCGGACCTTGACTGCCCGCCGAAGCCTCGGCGGAGGCGGGTGTCCGCGCCGTCTTGCGAGGAAAGGGGCACCGACCAAGGTCGGGCCCTACCCATACCGATCGGTACGGAACGGCGACGAGGTTCTGCTGGCCAGCAGAACGCGGCCAAATGCATGAGTCATCTAAGCCGGATCCATGCAGTTGAATCTGTAGGGCCGCGCCTTGGCGCGTGCCGTT
>JBGOXZ010000354.1:0-3418 GCA_041479395.1 Opitutaceae bacterium | reverse complement strand
TCCCCCTTGTCGATCTCGGGCTTGGGCCCCTTGTGCGGCCCGGAGGTCGCCGGAGGCGAGATGACGGGCAGCGAGGTCGCGGTGACGGCAGGCGCCGAGGTGGGCTCGCGCGCGTGGGCGCAAAGCGTCCTCAGCGAAGTGATCACGGCCCCGGTGCGGCTCCACGTTCCCGCCGCCGGCGCGCACGTCCTGAAGATCTTCATGATCGATGCCGGCGTGGTGCTCGACAAGATCGTGATCGATTGCGGCGGGCTGAAGCCGAGCTATCTCGGTCCGCCGGAAACGCGGGTGACAAAGTAGGAAGCCCGCTCGCGGGCGATGGTCCGGCATCTGAATCCATCGCGCGCAAGCGCGCTTCCTACGAATAAAAACCGGACCTGCGGCGGACTCGGCAACTCCGAACCATCGTGCCCTTCACCGATATCGGTAGAGCTTGACCCGCTGAATGGTCGGGCCGTCGGGCCCAAACATCAGGCCGCTCCCCGACTGGTTCTGGGCGGCCGCTTCGCCCAGTTTGTAGTTCAGCAAAACATCATCGCCACTCAGCTTGCGCCCGGGCACCCATTTGCCGGCCACGTATTTGCCGGCCCAAACATCAGCGAGCCCGGCGATCGGGGGGCCCGGCGTGGTCGGCGTGAAGGTAACCTGGATGTCGCTTCCCGCCACCAGATATTCGTCGGGGCCCACGGCCATGAAGATGCCGTAGCCGAGTGCCGCCATTTGGCTGGGATTGCGGCGGTTCCGCCGGAGATCAACAGTCAGCGTGTAGTTCCCCAGCGCAATGCTCTGCGTCGGGTGCTGCGCATTCAACCAGGCGGCGGCGATCGTGCCGGACGCCTGACACTCCAGGATCAACGGCGCCAGTTGCGCCAGCACCGCGTAGGCCCTGGGCAGCGGGAGATTCTCAACCTCGGCGGGCGGCGGCGCGCCGGGGTCCGGGCGCAGCGCGACCAGCCGCCCCGCATTGTCGATGCCGAAAGGCGAGTAGCCGATGGCGGCATGCTGACCGATCGCATAGAACGCATTGGCGGCGCCGCCTGCGTCGCCCCGGGACTCCGGCACGAACAGCGGATTGTTGGCCCGGTGAAACCGCGCGGTCCATTCGCTGAAATTCTGCAGGTAGATGTCGGGGGCGTTGATGTCGATCGAGGGCGCCCCGGCCTTCCACGCGTCGATCACGAGCGGCTCCGGTCCGCCGCTGGGATAGTCGCCGGGCCCGGTATCCTCGGGCTGGACAATCCACGTGTTCGTGAACACCGGCAGCGGGTACTGGATCTTGCCCGCCTTCGTCATGTGCTCCATGTACCGGGCGTATTGCCACGCCATGAAAATCTCCTCCGTCGCCGGGCCCGGCCCGAAGACTTCCTCCCATTTCCCCGCGGCCGGGAACCCCGTCGCCTCCCAAAGCTTGCGCAGATCACCATACAGCCGGTCTTTGTTCTTTTGCAGGTAGTCCATCAACTCCTGCGGCACGGGTTGGGCGAAGGCGGCCTCCGCCGCGGCTGACCGGTCGCGCGAATCCCCGAGCACGCCCACCTCGTTCTGCATCTGGATCATCACAACCGTGTGCTGCTCGAAATCGACTTCGCGCAGATGCCGCATGAATGCGGCGTAGGCGCGCGTGTCCGCCTCGAGATTCGCCGGGGCGAACGTGGAGAGAACCTCGATGGACTTGCCGCCCTTGATGGCCACGCGCGGGAACCGATTCTGGTCGGCCTTGACCCAGGCGGGCACGAAACTGGAGATGCCGTTCTTCCAGCTCCCGAACCACAGGAAGATGACGTGGAGATTGTTTTTTCTCGCCCCCGCAAGTAGTCCGTCCACGAGCGTGAAATCATATTTGCCTTCCACCGGCTCGATCCAGTCCCAAGCCACGGCCACCAGCACCGTGTTGAGGTTCATCTTCACAAGCCGCGGCCAGACCGGCTCCATGTACTCGAGGCTGGAGGAGGCGGTGTTGGCCGTCTCACCGGCCAAGGCCAGATAGGGTTTGCCTTCGACAACGAGTTGGACGGCCACGCCGCGCTTCGCCAGATGCGGGATCGGCTGGGCGGATTTTGCCTGCGTGCACGCCGCCATCAACGTCAGCGCGCAGAGGACGGTGCGATATGCGGTGGTTGAGGATTTCATGGGTTCACCTGATTTGACAAAAGGCAGGAGGAAGGGCCGGACACTCGGGGTCTGCAGTGACCGGCTGGTGCGGTGCGCAAAGCATCATCGGCTTTCGACCACATTAGGAGGCAGCGCACCGACCACAATGCACATCGTGGCATAGGGTGCCAACTCCAACGCCAGTCTTACTGTTCCATTCGGCATGACCGCGGCGCCGCGCACCAGGCTGATGCCACCCGAATTCGCGTCCCAAGTCTGCACCCGTCCGCTGCCGCCCAGCGTCGCCTGCCGCGCTTGCGGCTGGTCGCTCTCGTTGAAAAAGAAATAGAGATCGGCGTCGCGCCAGCGCCGGTGGAGATACTTCACCGCTGGACAAGGCTGATCCAGCGCGACGTCCGGCGGCGGCAGCGCCTCCAGCACGCGCGGCATCAGGTCTCCGGACGGCTCCCGCACCGCCCAACTCAAATCTGGCGGACCACCCGCGTGCAGCGCATTCCGTCCGACGACGAGCATCGGCTCACGTCCGAGAAAAATCACCCGGCCGCCGCCCTCCGCGAAAGTGTGTAGACGGTCCAGCGCCAGCTGGGAAATCGCGCTCGCCGGCGGGATGATGACCGCACGGTAGAACTGGCCGCTGAGATTCTTCAGCGTGCCGTTCTCCACGGTCAGGGCCGTGGCAAACGCCTCCTCGTTGATGAAGTCGAAGTCGCGCTGCCGCTCCAGCAACTGTTGCATGAGGGCGAGCGTGCTGGCGTCGGTTGCGGCATCGCCGAGCCACATGCTCAGGCTCGGATAGTAGACGGCGACCTGCGCCGCCGGCCGGCCCTGGGCCAGCAAATAGGTGGCACGGTTGGCGTAGGCGACCGCCGCGGGAAATTTCTCATCCGCCAGCCAGCCGCGGAAGCCGGTGCCGCCGCCGCTCGAGGCCGGCACAAACATGACTTCCTGCAGATTGATGCCGCGGACATACTGCTGGTTCATGATCCACCGGGCCTGCTCCAGGCTCGGGGGCGGGCGGTAGGCGGCAAAACTCTCGGTGAAAGCACGCGGCCGGCCGAAGACATGCGCCGCCGATGAAGCATACTTCGGGAAGTCGGACGTTTGGCCCGGCCAGATCTGATGCCAGATCGTGTCGATGCCCGGCACCTGCACGTAGCGCATGTCCTTGAAGAAATCCCCCTCGGAGCGGACTAGGGACATCATCTGATCCTCATGATTGAGGTGGACCAGATACTCGACGCCGTTGGCGGCGCACCAGTCGCCCTGCGGTCGGAAGAAGCCGTCGCGGAACAGGTCTGACCAGACG
>JBGOXZ010000353.1:0-3423 GCA_041479395.1 Opitutaceae bacterium | reverse complement strand
GCACTACCTCGCCGCCCTCCGCCGCCATGGCTCACCCCTCGCAGTCGCGCTCCAAATAACCTGAAAAAATCCTTGACCGGACTACCTCAGCTTTTGGCTCAGACGGCGCGATTCAGGCGATTGTCATGCTGAGCGCAGCGACCTGTCCTCCGAAGCCTTGGCGAAGGAGGAAGCGTCCCGTGAGCCCCCGCAGCGGGCTTCGGCGATGTCCGACTGGCTGGCTGGCTGTCGGCCTGCGGCCTCGGTACTTCACTTCGTTCAAAATGACAAGCGCGCCTTGAAGAGATGCCTCAGATCAACAATGCAGTTAACCTTCAAAAGAGAGCAGACTCGGCGCCACTGAAAGGTGGAGCTCGCACGCCGTGCGGGTTAAGATCCCGACGTCTTGATCAACCTGCACGGAGGGCAGGTTCCACCACGGCCAACTGAATCGTCCCGGCTTAGTTGACATTGATCGTGGAATCTCGGGACGGCTCCGATTCGCATTGGGCGGCGGCACGCTGGCACCTGAGGTTGATCCTGTATCGGAAAGTCCGTCGCCGCGCTCGTGCATTGGGCGGATCGCGCCGCGGCACGTCGAGCGCAGCTGATACTCGCCGGCCGTGGCCCGCGCCCGGACCGGTGCGCATGGCGCCAATAGTTTGTATCTAAATTTTTCCGCTAATTCACGGTGTAGCCTTTGACTTTGGTTTGTTTCCGCTAACGGTAGGCGAACTCAGCGTCACTGTTCCCTCGTCGCATTTCCGGGGGATTTTCAGTCCGCAGAGCGTTCTCTCCACCCCTCAATCACACAAGGAGGCCTTAGCCATGGTACAGGTCAGTTTTCCTGGCCTTTATGGGCAGGAAGCATCCAGCGGTGTTCACCAGATAACGAGCGCAGCCACACCCATTGCGGCATTCATGGGCCGGACTTGGCGGGCGCACGCCGCCCGTGCAGGATGGAACCGGGAGGTGGCGGCCGGTCAAGCCGTTGGCGTGCGGCTTCGATCCGGATCCGAATGGCGGGAGGCGAATCTCACGAAAACCCCGGTTTCGAGCAACTCGCCCTGATTGATCTCCACTGAACCGGCCCCGCCAGAGCAGCCGGGTGCCCCCGCCACCCCAAACACACCAGAGTCAATTTCCCCACCGCGCGCAACGCACACCTCAACCGCTCACCACCAAAACTCAACCCTACTATCCCATGCCTGTTGCCGTCTCCTATCCCGGTGTCTACATCGAAGAGATTCCCAGCGGGGTGCGCACCATCACGGGCGTCGCCACCTCCATCGCCGCCTTCATTGGCTGGGCCGCCAAAGGTCCGACCGACCGGGCGCGACTGATCCTGAGCTGGCCTGATTTCGAGCGCCAATTCGGCGGTCTCGACGTCAACAGCCTGTTTGGCTACGGCGTCTACCAATTCTTCCAGAACGGCGGCCAGGAATGCTATGTCATCCGCCTCACGGGGGCCGGCAATTCTCCGGCGACCCGCACGTTGGCCGACCTGGTGCTCACCGCCGCCAACCCCGGCCAATGGGGCAACGACTACGCGATCACCATCAAGGCGCGCATCGATGCGCCCACGCGGTTCCGGGTCGCGGTCGTGTACAAGCCGGGCACGCCCCAGGAAGCCACCGTCGAAACCTTCGAAAACTGCTCCATGACCAGCACCGACAGCCGGTTCGTCAAGCTGGTCATCAACGAGGGCTCGACGATCATCATCGCCGACACCGCCGGGACCACGCAGCCCGGCGACACGGGCTCACCGCAGGCGTTAACGGGCGGCAACGACGGCGCCGTGCTCGGTCCCAACACCGGCGCGTTTGAAACCGCGCTGGTGCCGGGGGGCGGCACGGGCGGCGTGTTTCTCCTCGACCACGTGGATCTGTTCAACCTGCTCTGCGTCCCCGGTGAGATCACCGCGACCGTTTTGGCTTCGCTGGAGAAATACTGCCACGACCACCGCGCCTTCCTGATCGCCGACTGCGACTCCGCCGCCACGTTCGCCAGCGTGCAGGGCGGCCCGCCCACCCAGCTGACCGGCGCGGACGGCCTGAACGCCGCGTTCTACTTCCCGTGGCTGAACGCGCCCGATCCGATGCAGGAAAACCGGCTGCGCGCGTTTCCGCCGGGCGGCTTCATCGCCGGCATTTACGCGCGCACCGACAGCGCGCGCGGCGTCTGGAAAGCGCCCGCCGGCACCGAGGCCAGCGTCAGTGGCGCCGCCTCCATCGTGGTGCCGCTCACGGACAAGGAGAACGGCGTCCTCAATCCGCAAGCGATCAACTGCATCCGCAATTTCTCCGTGTACGGGATCGTTGCGTGGGGCGCGCGGACGCTGAACGGCAACGACCAGATCGGCTCCGAGTGGAAATACATTCCCGTGCGCCGCATGGCGCTGTTCCTGGAAGAAAGCCTCTACCGCGGCACGAAGTGGGTCGTGTTCGAGCCCAACGACGAGCCGCTCTGGGCGCAAATCCGGTTGAATCTCGGCGCCTTCATGCAGGGCCTGTTCCGCCAGGGCGCCTTCCAGGGCAAGACGCCGCAGGAGGCCTACTTCGTCAAGTGTGACAAGGAAACGACCACCCAGAACGACATCAACCTGGGCATCGTCAACATTCTCGTCGGCTTCGCGCCGCTGAAGCCGGCCGAGTTCGTCATCATCAAGATTCAACAAATCGCCGGTCAGATCGCGACCTAAGCAAGGAGAACACCATGGCTCAATTCAGCGTCAATGCCTCCCGTTTCGATCCTTACAAGAACTTCAAGTTCCGCGTCAAATGGGACGGCCGGTACGTCGCCGGCGTCAGCAAAGTCGGCGGGCTCAAGCGCACCACCGAGGTCGTCAAACACCGCGAAGGCGGCGATCCGAGCACCAGCCGCAAATCGCCGGGCCGCAGCGAATACGATGCCATCACACTCGAGCGCGGCGTCACGCATGATACCGAATTCGAGAAGTGGGCCAACAAGATCTGGAACTTCGGCAGCGGCCTCGGCGCGGAGGTTTCGCTCAAGGATTTCCGCAAGGACCTCATCCTCGAAGTCTACAACGAAGCGGGCCAGCTCGCCATCGCCTACAAGCTCTATCGCTGCTGGGTCAGCGAATACCAGGCGCTGCCCGACCTCGACGCCAACGCCAATGCCGTCGCCATCCAGCACATCAAGCTGGAGAATGAAGGCTGGGAACGCGACCAGTCCGTGACGGAGCCGGCCGAGCCTACTTTCACCAGCCCGGCGGGATAAGCGATCATGCGCGCGCTCTCAGCCACAGAACTCTTGGGCGTCTGGGAGCGGGGATTCAGCCAGCCGCCGGTCCGTCGGGCCCTCGCGCTGCTGGCTGCCGCCTGTCCCGAATCGCCGCCGGACGGCTTGGCCCACCTGAGCATCGGCCAGCGCGATGCGCGGCTGCTGGCCCTGCGCGAGCTCACCTTCGGAGCCGAGTTC
>JBGOXZ010000352.1:0-3424 GCA_041479395.1 Opitutaceae bacterium | reverse complement strand
GCCCACCGCGCCGGCAGCGATGCCGGCGGCAGGGAAAACCCAATCCGGTGCAAGACAAAATAGGGGACTGGGCGGCCCGCCCAACAGTCCCGGGTATGTCGCATCCTCCTGCGCTCGCTCCGCGAGCTGCGGAGGACAAGTCCCGCGAGGGGCTTGAGAGAAATGACGATCACCCCGGCGCACGCCGGGGCACAGGATCCGGCTTACGGCCCCAAGACCAAGGCCTGCCATCGCGCTGCGTGCACCGCACAAATCGATGCATGTGCCGGGGGAGAAACCGCTTGACTTGCCGGAGGGCGTTGGGATGTTCGACCTTTTCCCAGACCGCCGGCATCACCTTTCGCATCACTCATGGCCAACACAAAATCCGCCATCAAGAACGCCCGCAAAGCCCGCACGCGCATGTTGCGCAACAAGGCGGTGAAGACGCGGCTGAAGACGCTGGCGAAGCAGTTGGAGGCGGCCGCAAAGTCCGGCGACGCCCCGGCGGCCAAGAGCGCCGCCATCGCCTATGTCGCCGCGGCCGACAAGGCGGTCCGCAGCGGCGTCATCCACGTAAATGCCGCCGCCCGGGTGAAGTCGCACGCCTCGAAATTCGTTTTCGCCAAGTAGGGCCCGGCAGTCCGCCTGCCGTTCTCCGCCCCCGCCGCCCCCGTGCCGCGGGGGTTTTTGTTCCAGGCGGGCGGCGGGATCGTCGAACGCATGCAGGGTTGAAGCCATGCGCCTGATCTGCCCAAGCTTTCCCCCGGCATGCCCTCTGCCCCGCCCACGTGCGAGCTCCGTCTGTTCCGTTGCGCCGACACCGCTTGGGCGCAGGTGGTGCGACCGTGGCTGGCGGCCGTGCCCGGCCGTCTGGCCCGTCGTTATGTCGTCGTGCCCACGCGGGGCCAGTCGCACGCGCTCAAGCAGCGCTGTCTCACCGAAGGCGTGCCGCTCTTCGGAGTGGAATTCCTTTCGCCGGGGCTCGCCCGTCAAAAGTGGCTGGCTCTCGCGCAGCCGGCCCAGCCGGCGCTCGGACGCGAGCTGCTGCTGCTCGGCCTGCGGGTCATCCTCGCCCGCCGGCTGGCGCGCCTGGAGGGCGCGACCCCGCCACCGCCTGAGCTTGGCCTCCTGAAATGCCTGCAGTCCGATGCGGAGCGCGCCCTCGATCATTTCGACGAGCTGTTGCAGGCGGGTTTTGATGGCGGACAGTTCAGCCTCCCGCTGCTGCGCGATCTGTTCGGCGAACTGTCGGCATGGGTGCGCGCGACCGGCTATGAGTTTGTCCAGGTGCAGGGCGAGCGTGCGGCGCTTGCGCCGGCGCCGCCGGCGGCGCCGCGCGCAGGCGACGCCCTCTTGATCTACGGCCTTTCGGCCGAAGCATGGGGGGAGTTCTTCCATGTCGCCGCGTTCGCGCGCCGTTGCGGCGATCTTACGGTCGTGCTGCCCGAGCCCGTCCTGCGCGGCCGCGGGCTGGATGAGCAGTGGGTGAAACTCTGGGAGGATTTTCTCGGCGTCGAAGCGGCGTCTCTGGCGGAAGAGGAAGCCGCGCCGTCCTGCACGGCCGTGGGCCAGATTTTGACCGGGGAAGCGCCGCCCGCGGGTCCGTTGCCGTGCGAGATCCTCGTCGGCCGGACGCATGCCGACGAGATGGCGCTCGTCGCGGAAAAGATCGAATCGCTGCTGGCCGCAGGCGCCGGGAACATCGCCGTGGTCTTCCCGGGTCCGGAGGCGGGACACCGCCGGCTGGCGGCGCTGCTGGCCGCGCGCGGCGTGGCGTTTGCCGACCTGCTGGAAACGCCGGGCGCGCCGCCCATCGAGGCGCGGGTGCAGCGCGCGTTGCTGGCGTTCTACGAGGGCGGCGGCCGGCTGGAGGAGTTCCTCGCCCTGTGGGCGCTGCTGCGCACGCTCGACTGGGTGGAAGCTCCGCTCGGAGCGGCGCGCGCCGTGTGCGAGCGCCTCTTCGACGAATGCCAGTCGCACCTGCTGGCAGCCTGCGCCCCCCGCTTGGCGGCGGGAGAGCATCCCGACTGGCGCGCGGTGCACAAGCTGACCGGGCGCCTGCTGCCGGCGTGGCCGGCTGAACTGACACTGACTGACGCGCTGGCGAGGTTCGACCGGCTGTGCGCCGGCTTTCTCCTGGCGCGGCCGGCGGGATGGGACGCGCTGGCCGTCTTTGCGGAACGGGAGAACCGGTTGCTGCCGCTGCCGCTCGTCACGGGCACGCTGACGGCCTTTCTGCCCGAGGCGAGTCCGGCGACGGAAGCGGGGAAGGGCGTGTTTGCCCGGGTCACGTTCACCACGCGCCGCCGCGCCGGCGGTGCAGCCTGGTCGCACGCCATTTTCACCGGTGCCAACGCCGGCGCGTGGCCGGTGCGGCGGGAATCCGGTCCCTGGCTGCCCGACGAGCAGCGCGTTGCGCTCAACGAGGTCTCGCGCTTCTCGCTCGGTCTGTTCACGAGCGACGATCTCGCGGAATTGGAGCGCGATGCCTATGCCGCGATCACCCGCGATACGCGCGAGGGTGTGGTCTTCTCGGCCGCGCGGTTCGACGAGGAAGAGCCGGAACTGAAGCTGGCGCCCAACGTCTGGGTCGAACGATTGCTTTTCTGGCAGCACGGGACCGATCCAGGTTGGTCGCTGGAACGGACATGGGAGGCTATGTCCACAGGCGCGATCCGGGCATTCACCCCCTCCGCGGTCGTCCCGGAGGAACTGGAGCGATGGCGGGGCGTGTGGGCGGCGCGCCGCGATCCGGGGAGGCCGTTCGACGCATATTTCTACTGCGCGGACCCACCCTTGCGGCCGGAGCGCATCGCGGCGGGGCTCATTGAGCGCGGCCTGCGTGATCCGGTGGAACTTTGGTACGGTGCGGTCCTGGGGGTGCGTGCGGTCGACTGGCGGCCGTTCACTCGCGCGGCGCGCAAGGCCCTTGGCCTCTTTGCGCACCGTTTGCTGGCCGGGGCGCTGCGCGGTGAAGCCGCGGAGGGTGATTTTCACCACTTGCCGCCGCCGGAGGAGTGCCGCGCGCGCCTGGACACGGCGCTGGCGGCCTGGCGCGGCAGCCGGCCCGGCGACCGCTACTGGGATTCGTTTCACGCCGAGCTGGCGCATGTCACCCGCGCACTGCTCGACCGAGTGCTGGCCTTGGAAGGCGGACGTTTTGCGGTGACCGAGTGGACGCTGCCACGCACGGTCACGCTGCCGGCGGGTGGTGGGCGCGTGGCAATACGCGGCCGCATGGATCTGGCGTTGACCGATCTTCCGCGCTGGGAAGGCTGCGTGGTGAACATTGTGGATTTCAAGACGGGAGCCACCCGGCCGCTATCGGTCGGGCGCATGGCGGCGCAGGGTGAAGGCTTGCAGCTGGGTGTCTACCTCGCGGCAGCGCGCGAATTGGGCGCCGCGGACGGACGGGTGTGGATGCTCAAGCCCGAGGCCGGCG
>JBGOXZ010000351.1:0-3426 GCA_041479395.1 Opitutaceae bacterium | reverse complement strand
CTTTGCGCGAAAAGTCGGTTCGCGATGTTGATCTCGATCGGTTCCTCGGAGCCTCCGTTTTCGCGCGCTTCTTCGGCACGACGGCGGGATCCCGCCTGAAGCTCGCCGAGTTCTTTGGCGAGTGCGGAGAAGCCGTCGGAGATGGCCGAGTCGTCTCCCGGCAAGCGCAGCACGCGCCGCATCTCCTCGCGCGTGCGCCCCTCCGCACCGGTGTACGCCATCGCCAGCGCGGCCTCGATGGAGTAAGGGGACAGCAGCAGGTTTTCCCGGTCACCGGCGGAGGCCTGAGCGCGCAGGAGGTCGAGGCCGAACTGGTTGACCGCCGTGGTCACCGGGTTCGATTGCGCCAAGAGGGGAACTGCGACAAGCGTCAACGGAAGCAGGCAGGCGATGGATTTTGGGGTCACGATAAGACATCGTGGCAAGGAGCGAGAATCGCGTCAAATCGCGCATCTTGACCCTCCGGTTCGGGCGGCAGCAGGTGATCCGAACTTCAACCCAAACCCTCAACTTCAACTCCCCCGCTCCGGCGGGGCTACTCTGCCCGCAGCGCCACTTTCCGCCGTCGCGCTCCGCGCCGTGGCGGACCAGTCGGCGCGGTGGGGATCTAATCCGTCCGGAGGGCGACAATCGGGTTCACCCGGCTGGCTTTTCTCGCCGGCAGCCAGCAGGCGAGGAGCGCGGTGGCAATGAGCACAAGGGGGGCGAGGGTGAAGGCGACGGGATCCACCGGACTGACCTGGTAAAGCATGCTGCCAAACGCGCGGCCGATGCCGAGCGCGAGCAGGAAGCCCAGTGCCACGCCGCTAAGCGCCATGACCAGGCTTTCGCGGAGTATCATGCGCAACACCTCGCCGGGCTCCGCGCCGAGCGCCATGCGGATGCCGATTTCGCGTGTGCGGCGGGCCACGGAATAAGCCTTGACGCCGTAGACGCCGACGATGGCGAGGATCAGGGCCAGCCCGCCGAAGATGGAGAACATCGCCGCGCCGACGCGAACGGTCCAAAGCTGCACACTCGTGTCGAGATGCTGGCGGAATGATCGGACCGTAAAGATCGGCACGCCGGGCGCGACCGCGCGGACTTCGCGACGGATGACATCAAACAGCGCGGCGTCGGCTCCGAGGACGCGCGGAGCGGTGCGCACGTGGAAGAACACGTTGCTCTGGAAGCCTTGCGCAAAGGGCACGTAGATGTGGCCGCCGATTTCCGACTGGAACAGTTCCCAGCGCGTGGCGGGCACGATGCCGACGATTTCGAGCGACTGGGCGTCACCGGTGCGTTTGGAGATATCATCGCTGCTGCCCATGTTCCCGCCGCCACCGCCGGCAGCTTTCGGGCTGTCGCGCTCGGCCCACTGGATGTGCTGGCCAAGGGCGTCGCCGTCGGGCCAGAGCTTTTTGGCCAGCACGTCGTCGATGATGGCGACCGGCGGGGAATCGGGCGTCTCCGCCTCAATCTTGGTGAAAACGCGGCCGCGCAGGAGCGGCAGACCCATCGTGGTGAAATAGTCAGCGCCGACGCTGTTCCAGCGGACATTGAAGGCCAGGCCGTCGGCGGCGGTGCTGGGGTGAGCATCGGGCGCGGGCTTCATGCCGGCGCGCTGCACGGGACGGTTGATGGTGATGAAACCGAAGGGCACGATGGAAGCGATGCTGGCGGACTGCACACCCGGCAGCGCGGCGAGGCGGTCGCTCGCGGCGCGATAGAGCTGGAGGCTGCGGGCCTGGTCGTAGCCGCCGAGGCTGGCGTCGACCTCGATGAGGATGGTGGGGTCGGCCTTGAAGCCGGTTTCGACGCTGCCGGCTTTGAGCGCGCCACGGATGAAGAGTCCGGCGGCGGTGAGCAGGCCGAGCGACAGGGCGATTTGCGCCACGACGAGCGGATTGCGCGGGAGCCAGCGGTGGCGGCGTGGGGCGGCATCCTCGCCCGCCTGTTCCTTGAGATCGGTGAGCACGTCGGTGCGCGTGAGCTTGAGCGCGGGCCCCAGGGCGAAGAACAGCGTGGCGAGGGCGCAGAAGCCGAGGGTGGCCGCAAACACGGCGGGATCGGCGCCGCCGCGGAAGAACAACGCCACCGGCATGTGTGCGCCCAGCGAGGCCGCCAGCAGATCGGAGGACAAGAGGCCGATCAGGAAGCCGCCGGCGCCGCCCGCGAGGGACAGCATGAGACCCTCGGTCAGGAGCTGCCGGATGATGCGGCCGCGGCCGCCGCCCAGGGCGAGGCGGATGGCGATCTCCTTGCGCCGCGCCGCGCCGCGGGCGAGCAGCATGTTGGCGAGATTGAGGCAGGCGATGAGCAACACGATGCCCGCCATGCCGAGCAACATGGCGCCGAGCAGCTTCACGTCGCTTTCTTCGGCCGGATTGCTGCTGGTGCTGAGGCGGGGCAGGGGACGGAGGGTGAACGTCTGATCCTTCTGCTCGACCGGCAGGGCTTGTTCGAGATTGGCCGCCAGGGTCTTGAGGGCGGCCTCCGCGGCGGCGGCCGTCACGCCGGCTTTGAGGCGGCCGACGACGAAAAGGTTGTAGGCATCGCGGCGTTCAAGGCTGCGTTTGGCCTCCGTCTGAAAGTCGTTCGTGAGCAGGTCGAAATCGCCGAGCGGGAAGTAGAGTTCGGGGCCGAAGAGCATCATCGTGCCCGTGAAATGTTCCGGCGTGATGCCGACGACGGTGAACTGACGCTCGTTGACGCGGATCGTCTTGCCCACGAGCTGCGGGTCGCCGCCGGTTTTTTTCCAGTAGAGGTGACTGGCGATGACGACTGGCGCGGCGCTGCCGGGTTTCTCTTCTGCGGGGAGAAAGACGCGGCCCTGCGCCAGCGGCACGCCCAACGTGCTGAAGTAGTTCGAGCTGACGATGGCGGCGAAAGTACGGCGGGAGCCCTCGCCCTCGCCGACTCCGACAATGGTCAGATTGTGGGACAGGATGCCGCTGAAAACCGTGTTCTGTTCACAAATATCCCGGTAGGTCGGGTAGGAGAACATGCGGAAGCGCTTCGGATCCTTCCGATCCTGCGTGTAGAACTGGACGACCTGCGCCTCGTCGGCATAAGGACGCGGGCTGAAAACCAGCTCTCGCACAATGCTGAAGATGGCGGTGTTCGCGCCGATGCCGAGGGCAAGCACGGCGATGGCCGCGGCGGTGAAGCCAGGGGTCTTGGTGAGCAGACGGAGGGAGAAACGCAGGTCCTGCAGGAGGGTGTCCATGGGCGTGCGGAAAGCGGGTTAAACCACCGGTGTTTGCCCAATAACACCCAAACTACCCGCAAAGACGCAGATATCTGCGATGGTTCCGCGCGCAGCCCCACGCTCGCCTTCGCACGAGGTTTGGGCGGTCCAGCCAATTGATTGCCCGGGCAGCGGTTATGACCGGGCGCGCAGCGAATCCACTACTCGGTTCGCAATGCTATGATCGGGTCGACCCG
>JBGOXZ010000350.1:0-3433 GCA_041479395.1 Opitutaceae bacterium | reverse complement strand
GGTGGGCGACCTCAACCTGACGGTGGGCGCCATCGGCAGCGTGACGACGGTGGCGCTCGGGATGCTGATGGCGCCGGACCACGCCGGCCTTTCCGCGTGGGTGGCGGTGCCGCTCGTCTTTCTCTTCGGGCCCCTGGCGGGGTGGCTGAATGGCCTAATCATCACGCGGCTCCGGATCGACGCCTTCATCGTCACGTTGTCGATGATGTTCGTCTACATGGGCCTGCGCTCGGGCGTGTCGGGCGGCAACGCCTACACGATTCCCGAATCGTTCTGGTGGCTGGGCCAAGGCGCTATCGGCGGCTGGCTGCCGATCATGCTGCTGGTGGTGCTGGGCGTTCTCGGGGGTGTTTCCTTTCTCTACGGCCAGACCGTGCTCGGGCGCCGGCTGCTGGCGACCGGCAGCAACGCCGAGGCCGCCCGCCTGTCGGGCATTAATACCCGGCGCATGATCATTTGCGCCCATGTCCTTTCCGGCGGTTTCTCGGCGTTCGCCGCGATCATGTGGGCATCGTGGTCGGGCAACGCCGCCCCGCAGACCGGCGACGACTGGCTGATCATCTCGTTCGCCGTCGCCATCATCGGCGGCACCGGCCTCAAGGGCAGCCTGATCTCGCCGCTGGGCATCCTGATGGGCGCGATCATCTTCAAGCTCATCCAGCACTGCCTCGTGATCCTGAAGATCAACGACAACTACTCGAACACGCTCCTCGGCGCCCTGATCCTCCTCGCCATCGTGGTCGACCGCGCCCGCGAGCATTTGGAGATCAAGGCGCGCGCCGCCGCCAAATAGTGCCCTGCCTGTCACTGACTCCCTCGCGGCCGTGCCGGCGCAGCTTTCAGGGCGGGAGCCGCGTCAACCGGGCGTCCCTTGGGGTCCGATCCCCGGCTTGTGGGAAGGCGCGCCGTGATCCGAACGTGGTTGGCGCTCATCGGCGGGCAAACCCAGCGGCGCTCGTCAGTCTTTCATCACCTGTAACTCCCCGAGCTTAACGTTGTAGTCATAGACGTGTTCGTTGAGGAAGTTCTCCAGGCGACGGAACACCGCGGCTTTCGCCCGGGGCCGCTGCATCATGTAATCGTCGTCGAGGTCTAGGAATTCGACCGGCGTGTCGTGGCTTCGCAGCGCGCTCGCCAGGGTTCGGGCCTCCATATAGGAAAAACTCCTCGCTCGCCCGGCCGACCCCCGGTAGCTCAGGAGAAACACCGGTTTACGGATCAGTTCAGGATGGTGGACCAGTGGCGCCGCCTTCAGTCGTTCCGGATCGCCGAGATAGGCGCGGGTCAGCGCGGGCGCCGCCGATCGGCTGGTCCAGCGCGTCTCCTCAATCCATCCCACCAGGTCCACCGGGGCGTTGATCGCCACCGCGCAGCGGAACCGCTCCGGGTGCAGCTGCAGTGCGCGCAGCGCGACAAACCCTCCGTGGTTTTCGCCCACCAGCGCCACCCGGTTCGGGTTGATCCGGTAGCGCTTGGCCAGGCGGTCAACGGTCTCCAGGATGTCCTCGATCTGCGTTTCTTCGTAGCCCGCTTTGATCGCCTCACGGTGCTTGATGCCAAAGCCCCAGGCGCCGCGACCGTTGATCTGGACGACCGCGAAGCCCATGTCTGCCAGCGCCTGCACCTCTGGACGGAAATCCGAGTGGACCCGCTCCCCGCGCCCTGACAATTCTGCCACCGTCCTCCCATCGCGGACCCGGCCACAAAAGGAAAATTGCGGTTGGTCTCGAATACCAAGCGGGTCGCTGTCGCCCACTTCATCCACCGGATCCGCGCAGGTGTCTTTTCGCGGGTGGTGCGATCCAGCATCAGCGTTGCGTCCTCGTCGGTGATGATCACGCTCTTGGTTCTCGCAACTTCCGGATGATCGATTTCGATCACGAGCACCGAGAGGGCTTCGCCTTCGCGGACGGTGTAGGCCAGATAGCGGCCATCGGGCGAAAGCGCTGCCACCTCGGTGCGGAAGGGCGTGAACACGGCGACGAACCGCTCGCCGGGCGGCGTGCGATCAGCCGCATCGATCGGCTGCATGCCGGCAGGCTCCGTTGGCGGCAGCACCGGCAACGACGGTAACACCGGTCGCTCCGCTGCACGAAACGCGCCGGCGCCGAGACAGAAGGCCCCGCAGATCACTGCCCGGAGGGTGCGAATCATTGGAGGTTTTTTGTTGCGCCGATGGTTCGAAATCAACCGTCCGGGCTCGCGGCGATTCAAGGTCCGCCGACCATCATAAACGCGCACGGAGCCCGGGCTCCGCTTGGAAGCCCTCGTCGTGGGCCTCGGGCAACAGTCTATCTTGCCGTGGGAACCAGTGCCGCCGGCCGGGGCCGTTCGGTGACAACCGGCCACGAGTCCGTGCGGAAGGAAAGGGCGGCAGGCCGGCCGAGTTCACCAGGTTGGGATTCGCGATTTCGTCCTAGGCAAACACGCAACGTCGCATGAGCGATGGTGGGTTCATTCCACTTCGAGCGAGCCGAGGTAAAGGGGAGCGTTGCCCGTGGTGGTCAGGCGGATCCGATAGGTGCCGGCGTTGAGACTCGATCCGGTGCGGGTGCGCAGGATTCTCCACTCGAGCGGCCGGCGCGTCGGCGGAAATTCAAGGCGGTCGGTGCGGAACACGCGGCCGTCGCTGCCGAGCAGGCTCAGCTCCACCGGCACCGCCGCCGTTGCCGCGGTGGCATAGCGGAAGTCGAGGCCGTAACGGTCGCCCACGCCGACGGACACGGTCCACTCGAGATAGCTACCCGCCGGACCCGATTGCCACGCCGCGCCGGCGACGCCGGCGACGTCCGGCACCATCGCACCGCCCGAGAACGTTGCCGCCGAGAGTGCGTAATTGTTTGCGGGACGAACCGGGCGGATGACCACCGTGTACATGGCGGCGGGGTGCCCGTCCGGGAGCAGCCCGTTCCCGCGCAACGTCACGGTTTTGCCGGGGGCAAAGCGTTTTTTCACGAGGTGGAACTGTCCCGCGTCGTGAATCGTGGTGGAAAGGGTCAGACCGGTGTCGATCCAATCGGCGAGCCAGGCGGGATGCACCGCTAGGCGGGCATCGAGGGCGACGTAGACTTCCACATAGTCGTTGACGGTGAAACTGGCACGGACGGCGGCGCCGGAACGGCGCTCGGTTTGGATCCAGTCGCAGCCGGTGAGCGCCGGCGGCAGCCGGGAGAAGGTCGTAACATCATCGCCGTATTGCTGGTCGCCGTTCCGGAGACTGCCGATGGCCCGCCAGTTTTTGTCCGCGGCCGCCAGATGGGCGATGGTTTGGGGCGGTGGCGGCGGGCGGCGGCGGGTCACGATGACGCTGTACATGGCGTGGTCGCCGGCGGCATCGGCGGCCGGACCGAGCACGACCGTGGCACCGGCGGCGAATGACCGACGGTAGAGCGCAAACGTGCTCCCCCCGTCGAACGTGCTGGTGAAGGATTCC